>CAZSTM010000060.1:0-12778 GCA_964609635.1 uncultured Gemmatimonadales bacterium | reverse complement strand
CTTTGGCTTTGCCGGTTTTCAAGATCGACAGGTTCGCCAGGGTGACCCCAACTTTTTCCGAAAGCTCGGTCAGGGACATCTTGCGTTTTACCATCATCAGGTCCAGGTTTACTAATATCGCCATCTTCGCTGCCCCCTATACCGTAAGGTCCTGCTCTTCCTGCATCTTCACGCCTTCATCGAAAATCTGCGCGATCAGCAGAATTAACAGACCCAGGAGAATAAGATGCTGATCAGTTTCTATATTAACCAGCAGCTTACTACCTTTATTAATTGCCAACGAGGTGCCGGGCAGGCTAATCTGGTGCATATATTTCATACTCATCACCCAGTTCCAGATGCCTGTTAAAGGACCGAGCACGAAAACCAGGTAGCCGATTCTGCGGATGCGTTTCGGGTTTTCCCTGTCAAAAGGGCGGCCCTGTTTAACCGAACCCAGGAAAAGGCGGAGCTGATAGACTATCAGCAAAACGATAATTAAAAAAGGCAGCACTATCGACACCATAAAAAAGCTCACTTTAGTCTTGGTGAACCTCTCCGCAATAATCACGTCCGAGTGGCCAATGACCGCGAAAGGAGAAAGTTGCTTCCCGGTTTGAGAAGCTGAAACATCGGTGCTTTCCCGATATTCGACATTAATCGGCAGAGAGTATACTATTTTCCCCTGGGCAGGGACCCAGCCCAGCATAACCGTCAACCAGAAAATCAGTACAACAATGGTACAGAATATAATCAGGTACCATAAAGCCCCGACAACGAACGACAGGAAACGGGATATGCGTGAAGGTTTTGCTTCAGACATCGGTGTCTCCTTTTAGTGTTCAGGACAGAGAAAAAATTAAGCTCATAAGTTTAAAACCTCTCTTAACTCAAGACAGTTATAACAATTTAGGCTTGAAAAAGGTTGTCGAGTGTCTGTTAAATTGTTAAGTCCTGTTCTTCCCGCATCTTTACGCCTTCATCGAAAATCTGCGAGATCAACAGGATGATAAATCCCAGAAAAATAAGGTCCGGATGGAGGTCCGGATTAACATTCAGCGAGCCGTCCGGCAGACTGATTCGCGGAAGGTACAACCAACCCAAGACCAAATCCATCAAGGAATCCAGGGGTCCGAGCACTGTTACCAGGTAGCCTATCCTGCGGATTCGCCTCGGGTTTTCCCGGTCAAAGGACCGGCCCTCTTTAACCGAGCGGAGAAACAGACGAAGCTGCCAGAAAATCAAAAAGATTGCCGTTGAAGCCGGGAGCACAAACAAAATAGCCGCCACGCTTACATTGGTTCTATCTAAGGTGTCCGCAATTACTATGTCCCTGTGCCCCATAATTTTGACCATCGAACACTGTTTGCCGGTATCGGAAGATGACGGCTCCGCGTATTCTATATTTTTAACATTAATCGGTATAGCGTATAAGACATCCCCCTGGGTCGGTTTCCAACCCAGCATAACCGCCAGCCAGAAACCCAAAACCAAAAAAATCCACAAAATAGTCAGGTACCAGAAAGTCCCGACAGCGAACGACAGGAAACGGGATATGCGTGAAGATTTTGCTTCAGACATCGTTGTCTCCTTTTAGTGTTCAGGACAGGTGAGATTTGAAAAGGCCTTAATTCAGTCATTATTGCTTTTATGAGACTGATCTTTTTTCAATCGGGAAAAACCCAGCAAAAAGGCAATGAATAAAAAAGTAATAGGAATACTCCAGATAAGGCTCGCTTTCCAGAAAACTTCGCCTGCCAGGGAAAAAATCTCAGGCAAAGTGAGCAACGTTGAGGAAAACATTCGAGACTCCTGTTCAGTGGATATTTAAGAGGATCTGTATCTATTATAAACTATTTTTTTCTGTTTGTCAATATTATTTTATTGTTTATCGATAATAATTAATCGTCATTTAATAAATACTGCCCCTGTTTCATGCAAATTTGCTGTAAGTACCAGTAAATAAATATTTTACAAAATTAAACAGCAGGAAGGCTGTTATCCAAGGCGGATGCCGTCCGGATTTTTGCAGGCTCCCCGGGAGCGATTTCAGCAGCCAAAGCTTAAAAAAACTCCCGGGAGGAAGAAAAAATCGCTCTGGTTTTTTTGACAGATTATGATATAATAGACTACCGATGTCCGGCAGCCGCACCGGTATCTGATTGCTGCCAGCCATGAAAAAATATTACCCTTATATTTCTAACTCGAAAGACGGGGGCTCTATGAAAAAGTCAATCTGGCTGACCGGCTGTTTTCTGACTCTGCTGTTCACGCAAGGTCTATTGTTTTCAGCAGAAGCGCCTGACAAATACAAGGTATTACCCTCCGAGGGCGAGTTCATAGACCAGTCGAGCGCACTGTTGAAGCACATGGCTCGCCTGCCGCAGGCACGGTCCTGGCAGAGGGAGGTTGAGCTTGCCAGCATCCGCGATGAAAAAGACTGGGAAGCTTATAAAAACAAACTGCTCGCCAACTACCGCACGAGCCTGGGCCTGCCGTATCCTGAAAAGACACCGCTCAAAGTGGAAACCGTCCGGGTGCTCGACCGGGGGTCCTACCGGATCGAAAATATCCTCTACCAGAGCATGCCGGAGGTCTATGTTACCGCGAACCTCTATGTCCCCCGGCAGGGGACTCCCCCCTACCCCGGCATACTTTTTCCCTGCGGGCATTCGGCCAATGGAAAGGCCTATAAGCTTTACCACGGCGCCGCCCTGGGACTGGTGCAGAAAGGCTATGTAGTGCTGGTTTACGATCCCCCAGGCCAGGGAGAGCGCTACCAGTACCTGCAGGAGGACGGCACTCCCTACCTGAGATCGACCACCGAGCACTCGCTGCTTGCCTACCCGCTGTTCCTGATGGGCAAACATCTGATGGCGGTGAGAACCTGGGAGGGCATGCGCGGGATAGACTACCTGCTCACCAGGCCGGAAGTGGACCCCGAGCGGATCGGCTGCACCGGGAATTCCGGCGGCGGCACGGTGACCCTCCATCTGGTTCCGGTCGAGCCGCGGATCAAGGTGGCGGTCCCCGTGGGGACAGTCAACGCGCCGGACCTGGGGCTGGGCTACGGAAGCTGCGGGGATGGTGAACAGAACCTGCCCAGGTGCGTGCCTTTCGGGATCACCCATGCGGACCTGATGATGCTCGCCTGGCCGCGGCCCTATCGTCTGATCAAGGAGTCCGAGGGCGGGGTGCGCCGCGGCACCCGCGAAAGCTTCACCCAGGCCGAGTCTCTCTACCGGACCCTGGGCCTGCCGGAGCGCATGACTTACGTAGAGACCGAGTGGCCGCACGGCTATTTCCAGGCCATGCGCGAGCCGATGTACTACTGGTTCGGAAAGTGGCTCTACGACCGGCCGGATGATTCCGCCGAACCCGAGCTGCACCGGGAGAAAGAAGAGGACCTGCAGTGCTCCGAAACCGGCCAGATACTCAACGAAAAGGGAATAGCCATCTGGCAGTGGGCCGCCCGGGAGCTGGAAAGAATTTTCCCACGTAAGCCCGTGCCCGCGGCAGCGGAAAAGTGGACCTCTTTCAGGAACTCCCTCTCAGTCGAGATAAAGGAGCTTTTGAACAATCCCGAGCCGGGTTTTACACCCTACGCCCGGGTCCTGGACACTCTGGAAGACCCGCCGGTGGTTATCGAGAAAATCGCCCTTTATACCGAGGAAGATATCTACCTGCCCTGCCTTTATTTCAAGCCGAAAGACAGACGGAAAAAAGCTCCGCTGGTGCTGCTCGCCGACTCCAGGGGCAAGACCTCGGACGGGGGCCTGCTGGCCGAGAAACTGGCCGCGCGGGGTCTCGAGGTTTTTGCAGTGGACCTCAGGGGCACCGGAGAGCTCAGGCTGTCCATGAAAGACGAAAGCGACAGCGCGGGCGGGTATACCGCCCAGGTCCTGGGGGTAGAAGGCTGCACCGCGGTGGAAGGGATGAAACTGGGGCGGTCGATATTCGCCATGCGGGTGTTCGACCTGCTGAAAAGCGTGGAGTACCTGGATGCCGGCGGCGCCTTGGGCGAGCAGGGTGTGGCTGTTGTCGGCAGGTCCTCCTGCGGGCCGATCGCACTGTATGCAGCGGCCCTTGATTCCAGGATAAAAGGTGTGATCACGGACAGCGCCCTGGTAAGTTTCTCCGAACTGGTCAATTCGCGGTACTACAAGTATAATTTCATGGATTTTCTACCCAGGGTGTTGGCGCACCACGACCTGCCCCAGGTGGCCGGTTCTGTGGCTCCACGCACACTCTGGCTCTTGAACGGTCTGGATGCCATGAAACTGTTGAAAGAAAAACGGCCGGCTGAAAACACTTACGACTGGACGAGGGATTGCTACCGGGCCCGGCAGGCCGGGAAAAAATTTCGTCAGGAGACTTACACCACCGGCGAGGAGCGTTTGAGGCTCTACATGGATTGGATCGGGACATTGCTTTGACCCGGATTATTTATAGATCGGTCGGCAACCATATCGGTGATTGTTCCAGTGTAGGGGCGACCGGCGGCCGCCCTCGTGCAGGAACACACTGTTGGTTATAACATTATTCCATAAGGGCGGGTTGTCGTGCTTCGCACGAATCTCCGCCATGCTTTGCATGGCTCCGGTTGAAACCCGCCCCTACAAAACGCCTCTATTTTCGGAGAAGAAATATTTCAAAGTAAGTTTATCACAGGAGATTGCTATGGGTTCCAAGAGTTTCGATAATTCTCCGGTTAGTTCGCGCCCGGACCGCCGGGAGTTTTTGCACTCACTGGGCGCTGCATCCGTGGGGCTGATGGCCGCCGGGGCGGTATCTGCGCCTGAGCTTGCAGCAAAGCCGGCCGCAGTGCTCGACCCGGAGGCTCCGGTGAGGATCGGCATGATCGGCCGCCAGGGCCATCTAGATGTAGTATTCAATTCCCTGGACAGGATACCGGGCGCCAAGATCACCGCCTACGCTTTCGAGGACGGAGACTGGGAGTTCAACTCCGACGGCTCGAGGCGCAAAGGGAAATACGACCTGGCTTCCAATCGCGAATGGGCGGAAAAACAGTCCTGGTTCGGCCCGCATACCAGGCTTTACGAGACCTACCAGGAGATGCTGGACAAGGAGAAACTGGACGTAGCGGTGGTCTGTCTGCCTTATCTGCGCAACCCCTATGCCGCGGCTGCGGCCGCCGAGCGCGGCATCCAGGTGATGTGCGAAAAACCGGTGGCCATAAATCACCCGGACCTCGACATGCTGGAGGCCGCAGTCAAGAAAGCCGGGGTCAGGCTCACCGCCATGTTCACCCTGCGCTCCAGCCGCACTATCGCCGCCATCCGGCAGAGTATAGCAGACGGCGTGATCGGCAAGGTCTGCCTGGCCAGGGCGCAGAAATCCTACCGTTTCGGCGAGGAGCGGCCCTGGTTCTACAAAAACCGGGAAATTTTCGGCAGCACTATCCTCTGGGTCGGTATCCACGCCCTAGATTACATCCGCTGGACCACAGGGCTGGAAGTACATAAGGTTGCCGCCATGCACGCCAACCTGGCCCACCCCGACTACCCCGGCTGCCAGGACAGCGCGGTGGTGATGATGGAGCTCGACGGCGCAGCGCAGGGAGTAGTCACCGCAGACTATCTGCGGCCGGCCCAGGCCCCCACCCACGGTGATGACCGGCTGAGAGTGATCGGCTCGAAAGGCGTTCTGGAAACCAGGGATTTGAACAGAAGGGTGGAGCTTATAACCCATGACAAGAGCCCGCGCGACCTGCCGCTTGCCGGGGCTGTCTCTCTGTTTCCCGATTTTATCGGCTCACTGCGCGGCCTTAACCGGCACATCATCGGGCCGGACGAGGCGGTGCGGGTTACCCGAATCTGCATCGCCGCCACCGAGTCCGCTGACCGGGGAGAATTCATCGAGGTTTAAGCCGTCATTCAGACCGAATCAAAACAGGGACACGCCCGTGAGCGTGTCCCTGAGTCTTAATGATTTATTTACAGGAAAGCTGAAACACCGCTCACCGCTGCTGAGTCCGTTCCCTCTCGGATAGATCTTTCACCTGGGCGGCCTGGCGGTATGCGGCTTGCGCTTCATCACGCCTGCCCATCTTCTCGAGAATCATCCCCTTGATCGAGAAGGCCTCCGCAGTGCTGTTCACCCGCAGGGCCAGGTTAAGGCATTCGAGGGCTTTGGGGTAATCCTCCTGCCGGTGGTAGATCAGGGCCAGGCTGAGGCAGGCGGCGTACAGGTGACGGACATCCTCCTGGATCACGCGCCGGTAGTAGGTCTCGGCCTGTTCGTTTTTCCCGGCCTTGAACAGGTCGGAGGCCAGGCGGCTAACTATCTTGGCGGTGTCTCCGCTTTCCGGGAGCACCTCTTTGAGCAGGGCGATCGCCTCATCCAGCCGCTGCCCGCTGTAGAGCAAACGTTCCAGTGCCAGCACCAGCTGAGTATGGCCGGGCTTGTACCCGAGACCCCGGCGGTAGAGTTCCTCGGCTTTCTCCGGCCGCCCGGTCTTTTCGTAAAGATCTCCCAGGATCAGATAGCTGTCGTAGTCGATGGGGTTGAGCTCCAGCCCGCGCTCGTAGGCTGCCACGGAGGCCTCCAGATTGCCGGTCAGTCTGTGGACCCAGCCCAGGTTGAGCTGCAGGTAGGCATAGGTGCTGTCGCAGGCGAGTCCCTCCTCCAGTATAAAAAGCGCCTGTGGATACTTTCCCTGCCGGCCCAGTTTACTGCCCAGAATGTTGTAATGGTAGGCGTCCTCGGGTTTACGCGGCCTGGGCAGCAGAGGCTCCAGAGAAACGATGTCCAGCCCGGAAACCCCCTCTGCCAGCCTGTCCGTAAGCTCGCGCATCGACCGGTAGTGCTCGTACCGGTCGCGGTAAACCAGGTACACGCCTGCACTGGAAAGAACCAGGAATGCAAGGAGCGAGCTCTTGAGCCACCGGCGGCCGCCGGCACCCGAAGGCACCGGAACCAT
The DNA here is from genome assembly GCA_964609635.1 of uncultured Gemmatimonadales bacterium. Taxonomy (GTDB): domain Bacteria; phylum Gemmatimonadota; class Glassbacteria; order GWA2-58-10; family GWA2-58-10; genus JAFGTO01. Next base: position 5,856 of record CAZSTM010000060.1, on the reverse strand, counting down.
GGTGGCGAAGGCGAAAATAACCAGCGTGGCCAGGGGCGCAAAAGTGTAACTCCAGATACCCACCGTAAGGCCGTAAGCCAGGCAGGCCGCCAGGCAGAATCCCACTGCGTACTTGGGCCGGACAAACAGGACGATGGTAGCGAAAGGCAGCAGGCTTACCAGCAACTCGACCCCGCGTATGACAAAGAAATGGCTTGCCCCCAGCACCAGCAGAAAGCCTGCGATCACCACCCAGATCGCGTAAAACAGCTTATGCCCGGGCTCGCCGGCTTTCTCCGTTGCCGGGATTTTTATCCCGGGGCCTCCCAGAGCGATACCGGCAAAGACCGCACAGATCATCAGCCAGTGCCAGAGCTCGAAAGTGTTGAGCGGCAGCCAGCCGGCAATGTGGGTGGTTTTAAGGTGAGCGAGCATGTGGACCGGGAAGAGCAGCGCCAGAAGCCAGGCTGAGCGCTTGCGCAGAATGCCGCCGGCGATCAGCAGGAACGGCCCGAGAAAATCGAAGCCCACCGAGATCCAGGCAATGATACCGGCAAAGGGAACCTTGGCAAAGTAGGGATTCTTAATGGGGATGGCCCAGACCCACCACTGGACCCCCGCGGCTACCGCTTCCACGGCGTAAGAGGCCGCGCCCATCAGGAAACAGGTCAGGCCGATCAGGCGGAATACCGGCACCGTGTTTTCACCGCGGCGGGCGAGTATCCGCTCGGACAGCGACCAGGAAAGATAGAGAATGAAAGTCCAGCCCACGCACTCCTGCAGCGAGGCGTTCCAGATGCGGATCATCGGCCGCACGAACAGATACGGCAGGGAATCGCCACCCAGCAGCCGGGTGATTATCCAGAAAATGAGGTTTCCCCGGATGATGCCGAAAACGAAGCTCGCCGGGAAAAACCACAGGGTCACTGCAGGTCCCCGGTACCTCCAGGAATGCGCGAACAGCAGGGCCAGCAGCAGGATCGAGGGAATCAGCAGAATAAAGTGCATCGGTTCGGCTCGGGAGTAAGAATACAGGAGTCAGAATGCAAAGAATCTATTATCCACAGATTACGCAGATTTGGCAGATTAAATTTCCCTTTGAAAACATCGAAAACTCCCCGCAGCAAGCTGCTGGGAATCTTCGATAGTTAAGGTTTTTTTGATTATTACTATTCGCTCGCTATTCAATTCAATGCAGCTTCGGTACGCCATGAATGATAAAAACAGAAGTTGTTAATGAACAGCAAGCCAGCAACTAACAACCAGCAACCAGCAACTTCTTCCGGCGTGTATCATGCGTTAGCAATATCTTTAAATATGATGCGAGCCGTTTTTATAAATTATTTCATTTCAAGGGGACGAACGCCGGTCGAGATTTTCTGCCAGGCTTCGGCAGTACTCGGCACGGGCGGTGTCTCCCATTTTTTCGTAAGTCAGGGCCAGGTTAATATAGGCGGTGCGCTGGTTGGGGGCCAGATCGATCACCCGTTTGTAGTTCGAGATGGCTTCGCTGTATTTCCCGCGGTTGGTGAGCAGCGCGCCCAGATTGAGATAGGCTTCGGGTTTGAGAGGATTTAGCTTGATCGCCCGGCGAAACATGCTTTCGGCCTCGGCTCGTTCACCCCGGCGCAGGAGCAGGTTGCCCATGTTGAAAAATATCGTGCCGTCATAGGGGGCGATGTTCATGGCTTTCTCATAGTATGCGCCGGCGCGCTCGTAATCGTTCCTGCGGTAAGCCAACAGACCCAGGTTCAACAGGGTCGAGGGGCTTGCCGGATGGATGGCCAATGCCCGCAGGAAATTTCTTTCGCTCCTCGAGGGATTGCCGAGGAGTCCCGCGCAGACCGCCAGTTGGAACCAGGCCTCGGCGTAGTCGGGCCTGATTTTCACCACTTCGGTGAACCAGCGTTCGGCGGTAGCGCTTTCACCTAGTCCCAGATAATGACTGCCGAGCATATAGCGGGTGATAAAATCCCGGGGATCGGCCGCGGCCGCCCGGGCCAGCGAGTCCGGATCGGGAGCTCTGTCCTCCAGGAAGTATTTTATGTATTCATCCCGGGGATTTAGCTGCAAGGCCCGGCGGTACAGCCGCGCCGCGGTCGGGTGCTCATTGAAAACCCAGGAGGCGAACTTTCCCCGGTAGAAGGTTTCACGCGCCAGGAGCCAGTCATCGCAAACCGCGCGAAGCAGCTCGAGGCTGTCGGGCCGCGGGCCGGCGGGAGTTTCCCAGACAAGGTAATCGCCCACCGACTCGAGGTTCTCCATCAGCCAGTTGTAGATGTCGGTCGAGACAACCGGCTCCGCAGTGCGGGAGAACTCGATTATGGGGCGGGAATCGGTGTTCAGCGGGACATCCTCGGTAAGCCTGCGCAGTCTGTCCTCGCCGATAAGAAAGCACGAGACTAAAGCCAGCGGGTTATCGAGACGAACCTCGCCCAGGTCTTCCTGTATGGCCCGGGCGCTGATGCGTTCCCTGAAATCGGGATAGTTTATGCGCAGGGTGTCCACGCTGCCCAGAAGTATCAGGTTCGCCGGGTTGTTGTACCAGAGGCTGGAATGCGGGAACGCCTCCTGGAAAGTCCGCACCATGACCTTGAATTCGTACAGCGAAAACCCGTTGGTCGGCAGCCAGGCGCAGATAGTGCCGCCCGGCCTCAGCGCCCGGGCGCAGAGGCGATAGAAATCCAGGGTGTAAAGCATGGGGCTCAGCTTGGGATGGATCGCGTTGAAAGAGATGACATCGTAGCTGGAGCCGGTAGTGAGGATGCGGTTCCGCCCGTCATCGAATACCATGCGCACCATGCCCGAATCCAGCACTCCGTGGTTTTCAGGCAGGAAATAAGGCGCTGTTTTCACTTCCTCGGGCACCAGCTCCACGCACTCTAACTCCGGCAAGCCGTACCTGCTCGCTGAATAAACCGTGCTGCCGAAACCGAACCCCACCACCAGGATGCTTTCGGGGTCCCGGTGCAGCAACAAGGGCAGGTGGGCGAGAAACTTGTGTATGACAATGTCCTCGAATCCCGTGTAAGCCGTGCTTTCTCCGTTGATATTGAGCTCACGCTCTCCGATGTTGCTTCTCAAGACCGCGATACTGGCTTCGGTGGTCTCCCGGCAATAGAGGACCTGCTTGCCCGAGTTCTGGAGACTGTGAGTGACTATCGGACCCAGTTCTTTGCCGGCGGCGAGAATGAGCGCGCCCACAGCCAGAGTCCCCAGGCAGGCTGCCGCGGGCCAAAGGCGGTAAGAAATCCGTGTTTTCCGCAGGGCGAAAGCCGCAGCGCCCACCAGACCGTTCAGAACGACCACCGCCAGGATACTGCCGGCTATGCCGATCGAGGGCAGGAGTATGAACCCGGCGAACAGGGAACCGGCAATGGTTCCGGCGGTTCCCGCCGCATAAAGGGCCCCCACCCTTCCTGCCAGTCCGCGGAATCTGCGTACGTACAGCCTGTTTACCACCGGGAATACCGCGCCCATGGCCAATGTCGGAATCCCCAGCAACAGCAGGCAGAGCATAAACTTGACCAGGATGATCTGGTTGTAGGTGTTCGCACCCAGCATCAGGTTGATCTTCTGGTAGATCAAGGGCAGCTTGCCCATAACCGGAATGCCTGCCAGGGCGGAAGCGGCGATCAGCCACTGCAGCAGCCCGAGAACCAGCAGGGGTTTTCGCCAGCGGTCCACCAGGCGGATTACCGCCAGGGAGCCCAGGGCCAGCCCTAACAGGAAACTGATGAGGATAATGGTGAATGCGTGGACCGAAAGGCCCACAAAGTATATCAGCGCACGGGTCCAGAGCACTTCATAGGCCATGGAGGCGAATCCCGCCGCGGCATAGATCAGCAGCACCGCCCTGGTGATATTCTCATTCGCGGGTTTCCCGGTGGATGAATCCGCTGCGGCGGCCCCTTTCGCCACGGCCGGCGCCCGCTTCTCGCCGAGGTGAAGCCTCAGCGCGAAAGCACCTGCTCCAACCGCCAGGTTGCAGCAGGCCGCGATCAGGATGGTGGCGGTTTCGCCGTAGTTGGCGATCAGCCAGAACCCGGCGGCAAAACTGCCGGCCATCGCACCCAGGGTATTCAGCCCGTAGAGTGAACCCATTACCGAGCCTACCTCGGCGGGCGCGCGCACCAGGAACCGGCCCATCACCGGCAGGGTGCCGCCCATGAGCACGGTGGGCACCAGCAGTATGGTCATGCCGAGTACGAGCCGCACCAGGAACAGGGCGACACCTGAACCGAGACCCGATCGGTGCAGGAATATGTATGCTCCGTCCAGAACCGGCAGAAAGAGCGCGGTGACCGCCAGGGCCGATACGGCGATTCCCAGCTCCAGCAGGATATACATCCTTAACGGCCTGCCGGTGCGGTCCGCCGCCCGGCCGAACAGGAAACTGCCCAGGGCCAGCCCGCCCATGAACACCGCCAGGGTAGTGCTCACCGCGTGCACGGTATTGCCGAATATCAGGGTCAGCTTGCGCATCCATACTATTTCGTAAACCAGGCCGCCGACACCCGAAAGGAAAAAGAACAGGTAAATCCAGTAGCGTAAGGCGCCGATGCCGCCGGGTAAGGATTTTTTCCGCATTAAGTTTTTATCCTAAGTTGATAACCGGTTAGAACCGCCAAGTCACCGGGCATCGGGAGGATTGTCATTTTTCTCCTGGTGTTCCGGTCGGTTGAATCGGACAATTATAAATACTTCGTGCCTTGGTGTTCTGGTGGTAGAAAAACGATTCAGCAAATGTAACAGAAAATCTCTGAAGAGTGAACTTTTAAAAATGTAACAAAATCATGCAGGATGGGCTATATTAAATTCAATTCATCCTTCATCCTCCTGTCCTGTCTCATTTTATCGGTTTCGAACAGTTTTTCAACCCGGGAGCCCGAAATGAAAAATATGCCAGCCTTGATCTTTCTGCTCGTGTCGCTGTTGGCCTGTGATGCCGACGACCGGGGAGAAACCCTGGTTCTCGACAGCTTCGAGTCCGCCTACTCGCTCGAGCGCTGGAAGGGCCCGGCGGCTCTTAGTAGCGAGTACCCGGCCCAGGGGAAAAGCTCTCTCAGGCTCGATCTCAGCGACCGCCGCTCCCGTTCCTTAGTAAGCGAAGAACTCCCCGGGGACTGGAGCGCTTACGAGCGGTTGAAATTCGACATCTACAACCCCAACGGCAGGATCCAGATCGGCTCAATTCAGATATTTGATGAGGCGGGTACCGATGAGCAGGCAGAAATCCAAGGCCAGTCATACCGGGGCCAGAAAATCTTTTTGAACAAGGGCTGGAACCATTTCGAGCTGATTCTTCGGACAGCCATGGTGGAAAACGGCGACCGTCACCTGGCACTGGATAAGATACGCCGGCTCCGCCTGGATTTCGGCCGCTCGCGCGGAAAGCTCTATCTCGACAACTTCCGTCTGGTGGCAGGACAAGAGGGGCCTCAGACCGCCTCGGCGGTCGATCCGCGCAGCTGCCGGGTAGTGATTGACAACCGCTATGTGTACCCGCAGCTTGCCGGTCCTGTGGAGAAAATCGTTCCGAGCCGGGAGATTCGGCGGTTGAGGACCAGGGCCGCAGAACAGATAAGCCGGCTGAAAAGAGAGCTCGAACTGGCCGCTCTCCAGGGGTATCAGACCGACTACTGGAGAATACCTTTGATCACGGCGGATGTCGGCATGGGGATCAGGAGCAAGTGCGTCTGGTTCCAGAACGAAGAGGAGGAGACCAAAATACTGGAATACGTGATCGCCTCCTGCACCGAGGCCTCTGAGGAATTGGAGGGGCTTATTACCGCCCGAGGGGAATCTTTGGAAGAGCCCTCGGACGAGGTAAATCCCCAGTTCATGTATGTTCCCCCGTATCCCCCTCTCAAGGGG
>CAZSTM010000059.1:0-12828 GCA_964609635.1 uncultured Gemmatimonadales bacterium | reverse complement strand
TAAAGCCCACAGCCTATAGCCTACAGCCTAAATTAGGAATAGATTGGTTAAAAATCCTTCCCTTCAAATCAAACTTGTCATTGCACTAGAGGCCTAAGTCGTTTTAGACCGGGAATGCCCTCCGGCCTGGGTCTCCAGAAACTGGCAGACGTAAGGGTTGTCGGTGTTTTTAACATCCTCCGGCCGGCCGGTGAAATTGATCCTTCCTTTAACCAGCAGGCAGATCAGGGTGCCGACCTTGAGCGCGCTGGTTACATCGTGGGTTACCACCACACTGGTGACGCCGAACTTCCGGCGGGTTTCCAGGATCAGATCATTGATCTGGTCCGCGGTAATCGGGTCCAGACCGGTGGTGGGCTCATCGTAAAGGACCACCTCCGGGTCCATGGCGATAGCCCGTGCCAGGCCTACTCGTTTTCGCATCCCGCCCGAGAGCTCATCCGGCATCTTGTCCTCGATCCCGGTAAGACCCACTGCCTCGAGCTTTGCGGCGACAATCCGGCGAATTTCCTCAGGCGTCAGTTGTCTATGGCGCCGCAGGGCCGCGGAGACATTCCCCCCCACCGACATCGAATCGAAAAGGGCCGATCCCTGGAAAAGCATACCGAAGTGTTTACGAACCTCGTTAAGCCGGGGACGTGAGAGGGTGTCGAGCCGCAGGCCGTCAAAGATCACCTGCCCGCTGTCCGGTTTCATAAGGCCTATAATGTGTTTCAGGATTACGCTTTTCCCGACTCCGCTTCTTCCCATAATGACCAGAGTTTCCCCGCGGTCAATTGTAAGGTTCAGGTCATCTAGCACCTGCTGGCCGCCCAGGTTTTTATAGATTGATTTCAACTCGATCAGTGACATTTTTTGCTCTTGCTATGCGGTTCAATACCTCGGGAAAAGCAGCACCGCCAGGATATAATCAAAAATAAGAATCAACAGACAATTGGTCACCACGCTCTGGGTGGTGGCCCTGCCCACGCCTTCCGCTCCCTCGGCGGTGCAGAAGCCGTAGTAGCTTCCCACCGTAGTAACCGTGCCGCCGAAAACCAGGGATTTGAACAGTCCGCTGAACACATCATAGGGGTAGAGGAACTGGCGCATACCCCGGAAAAAAGTGTCGGTGGACATGTCCAGGTAGAGCATGCACATGGCGTAGCCCCCGGCAATGGCGATCACGCAGCTGAAAGTGACAATCACGGGCATCATTACCAGCCCGGCAGTCAGGCGCGGCAGCAACAGGTATCTAACCGGGTCCAGGGCCATGGTCTCCATGGCGTCGATTTGCTCTGTAACCCGCATAGTACCCAGTTCTGCGGTAATCGAAGCCCCCACCCGACCGGACATCACCAGGGCGGTAAGCACCGGTCCCAGCTCGATGACTACCGAGTTGCACAGAGCGGCGGCAATGAAAATCGGAGGCACATAATCCGAGATCTGGTAACTGGTCTGCACCGCCACCACCATGCCGGTAAACAGGCTGGTCACCGTTACCAGGGGCAGCGAACCGATGCCTATTCTCATCATCTGGGCGACAACCTCTTGGCGCACGCTCCAGATGCGGGGAACCTCGCTTACCACTCGCAAGATCAGCAGCGAGGCTTCTCCCAGGCGAAAGAAACCGCGCAAAAAGCGATCGCCTATTGTGGTAAACGTTTCCAACAAGGCTTATCTTCCCTCCAGTTGCTCGCGCAGACTAAGATCCTCGAAACGGGTAAACTCTTTAACGAACAATAACTCCAGGCTTCCCGTGGGACCGTTGCGGTTCTTTTCGATGAGAATCTCGGCCACTCCCTCGGTGCTGCGCCCTTTGTATTCTTCAATCTTGTAGACTTCCGGCCGGTAAATGAACAGCACCAGATCAGCATCCTGCTCGATGGCTCCGGACTCGCGCAAATCTGATAATAATGGACGAGATTCATGACGGCTTTCCACTGCTCGCGACAGCTGACTCAAAGCCAGCACGGGGATGTCCAGCTCCTTGGCCAGGGCTTTCAGCGAGCGGCTGATCAGGCTGATTTCCTGCTGGCGGCTTTCCTGCCTGCCGTGCACACTCATCAGCTGCAGGTAATCGACAATAACCATGCCGATGTTTTCGCTCTTGGAAAGTCTCCGGGCCTTGGCCCGCAGCTCGAGCACGCTGATCTCCGGGGTGTCGTCAACAAAAATCGGCGAGTCGTGGAGACGGTTGGCAGCGTTGTTCAGTTTTTCCCATTCGAGGTCTGTCAGCTTGGCGGTGCGCATCTTGTTCACCGGGATACGAGCCTCCGAGCATAACAGACGCTGAACCACCTGTTTCTGGCTCATCTCGAGGCTGAATATGGCCACCGGCAGCGGGTCCGGATGCTCGCGCAGCATACCGCACCCCAGCGCCAGCGCCAGGTTAAGGGAAAAAGAGGTCTTGCCCATCCCCGGTCTGCCCGCGATAATGACAAAGTCCGATTTCTGAAAACCGACCGTGATATTGTCCAGATCGCGAAAACCGGAGGGCACCCCGGTCATGGAAATGTTCTGCTGCGAGCGTCTCTCCAGGTCGCTGATAATCTCGTGGATGATCGGGTTCACGGGTACGAAACCCTCTTTTAGCCGGAAATCCTGGATCTGGAAGATACTCTGCTCGCTGGAGTCGATCAGCTTGTCCACATCCTCCACCGGCTCGTAAGCCTGCTGGATTATACCCGTGCAGGATTCGATCAGACGGCGCAGCATGTACTTTTCCAGCACGATCCGCGAATGGTAGGTGATATTGGCCGCCGTGGGTACCGAGCTGAAAACCTCGAGGATGTAAGAACGGCCGCCGACCGCTTCCAGGGAACCGTCTTTCTCCAACTGATCGGGGAGAGTTACCGGGTCGATCTCCACCGATTTTTCATAAAGCGCAACGATGGCGCTGAAAAGCTTGCGGTGAGCATCCAGGTAAAAGCATTGCCGGTCGAGCATTTCCACCGCCACACCTATGGCCTCGCGGTCGATCAGCATCCCTCCCAGGACACTGACTTCCGCCTCCTGGGAGTAGGGAACCTGCCGATCCAGGCTCTCCAGCTCGATTTGTGCGCCGTTTTTATTTTCTTTTATCATCTTTTTCCTCATTTATAGAGCGGTTTTAACAATAACGTTTGTATTGAATGAAAGTATCCGTAGAGGCGACGCGTGCGTCGCCCCTGAACGTGCCCTTTTATTATATGCATTCCGCGGGCGAGGTATGCCTCACCCCTACGATGAAGGGGGTGAAACGCCCGATGTGACGGGCACGGCCACATCACCGCTCGTGGCGCGTACGCTAACGAGCCCTCATCCACACCTCTCGTTCGCATTCGCTCACGAGCACTGCCCTCTGTGCCCCTACAAGTATTATTTTGCCATGATGAACGAAATCAACTCCTTCCAAAATCCTTTTAACAATTGCACTTTGTCCTTATCTACCATTCTTCGCCCCAGGGACAAAAATCTGTCCGCTGGAGGGCTTTCCTCCCAACTCGTCGTACAATCTTCTGGCGGCCAGCATATCGTTCCATGTCCGCCTTTTCAATGAGGGGTTTCTCAGCAGGGCCGCCGGGTGGTAGGTACTGACCACCTTGACCCCCATAAATTCCGAAACCAGCCCCCTCAGCTTCCCCAGCGAAGCCTCAATTTCATGAAAATAACAGGCGCTGAAGCGACCCAGAGTCACCAGTACTTTCGGCTCTATTTTCTCTATCTGGGTCAGCAGGTAAGGTACGCAGGTTTCTATTTCATCAGGCAGCGGGTCGCGGTTGTTCGGCGGCCTGCATTTTATCAGGTTGGCGATAAAGACTTCATCCCTGGTAAAACCAATCGCCGCAATAATCCTGGTCAGCAGCTGTCCGCTGGCCCCCACAAAGGGCAGTCCCTGGCGATCTTCCTCTGCACCGGGTCCCTCCCCGACAAACATCAGGTCCGCATCCGGGTCGCCCGAGCCGAAGACGAAATTAGTCCGGCTTTTGCACAGCCGGCAGAGGCTGCAGTTTTTTATCCTGCGGCGGAAGTCTTCGAGGGATTCCCCGGGACCGCCCGGCGAGTCTGCCTGTGCGTTTGGGGCGGCGGCCGCGCCGCTTTCCGGCGGCGCGGGGCGCGGAGAGCTCTGGGCGCCCTGGGCGGCGGGCGAGGCTTTCGCCTGCCGACCAGCCGCCGCCCCCACCACAGGGGAGCCCTCTGCTGTAAAGATAAACTCCTCGCCGGATTCCTGCAACTGACGAAAAAACGCCGCGGCAAGTAAGGAGGGTCTCATACGGTCATTCAATTTAGTCTCTGCGCTGAGTAAACTAGAAAGAAAACTATTCTTCAAACCGCCGGGCAATGAGTTCGAGCAGACGTTGGGCCACCTGGTGTTTTTCGAGTAAGGGCCACTCCAGCCTGGAGCCGTCGGATGAAATAACCGTAACCCGGTTGGTGTCCGAGCCCGGCCCGGAGCCGGCCTCAAGGGCATTATTGACCACGATGTAATCGAGCTTTTTCCTGCGAAGTTTTAACAAGGCCTGCTCGAGATCGTTATCTGTCTCCAGGGCAAAGCCTGCAACTATGGCTCCCGGTTTGCGGTTTTTCGAGCAATGAGCCAGGATGTCCGGAGTCTTTTTGAGTTCGAGGGTGAGGCCGGAAGATTTATCTTTTTTTATTTTGGAACGGCTGGGAGCGCGCGGAGTAAAATCACTGACCGCAGCGGTCATTACCAGCAGGTCGGAGGAGGCCATGAGGCTTTTAACAGCCCGGTACATCTGGTTTGCGCTGACTACATCCTGCCTGATCACCCCGCTTGGAGTGGGTAAATCGCTGGGCCCGCTTACCAGGCGGACCTCATCGGCGCCCATGCGTACTGCAGCGGATGCAACTGCGAATCCCATTTTGCCGCTGCTGGAGTTGGATAAATATCTTACCGGGTCGAGTGCTTCCCGCGTGGGACCTGCGGTGACCAGCACCTTACGACCGGCCAGCCTGCTCGAACCGCCCAGGATGCTGGAGATCTTTTCCATGATCCGCTCACGATCCGGCAGCCTGCCGATCCCCTCGGTGCCGCAGGCCAGGCGGCCGGACTCCGGATGCATAAGGTGCACGCCCCTGGCCTCGAGAGCGGCCATATTGGCCCTGGTGGCCGGATGTTCGTACATGCCGGTATTCATCGCCACCACACCCAGGACCGGACATTCGCAGGCAAGATAGGTGGTGGTGAGCAGATCGTCGGCGATACCGTGAGCCAGCTTGGCCAGGCAGTTGGCCGTGGCCGGGGTGATCACCAAAATCTCGGCGAACTCGGCCAGACGCACGTGATCGATGCCGCCCGGAACGACCGGAGAAAAAGTGTCGCAGCAGACCGGGTGTCCGCTCAGAGACTGCAGGGTGACAGGACCCACAAACCGGCGGGCGTTCTCGGTCATCACCACCCGCACCTCTGCGCCCGATTGCACCAGAAGACTCACCAGCTCACAGGTCTTGTAGCAGGCGATCCCTCCGGAGAGACCGATCAGGATACGCCGGTTTTCCAGGATCTTTTTCACGGGTGGTTCCTTCCACTAGGGTTTTTCCAGATAATATTGCTCCAGCCCGACAGGGTCGGACAGCCGGCTCATTTTAAGCTCCTCGGCCTTGATGATCCGGAGAATGTCTTCCACCGTGCGTTCCAGGTGATCGTTGACCACCAGATAGTCAAAATCGCGAAAAGAGGAAATCTCCTTTATGGCATCTTTGAGTCTGAGTTCCAGGGATTTTTCATCCTCTGTGCCGCGAGCGGCAAGGCGGCTTTTGAGTATCTCCATACCGGGCGGTATCAGGAAGATATAGACCCCATACGGGTAATGGGACTTAAGCTGCACGGCTCCCTGGACATCCACATCCATCAGCAGGTGGTTGCTCTCGGCCAGTTTTTGTTCGATCTGGCTGCGCAGGGTTCCGTACAAGGCGCCGTGCACCTCGGCCCACTCGGCAAACAGGCCGTCGGAGAGCTTTTCCCTGAACTCTTTCTCGCTCAAGAAATAGTAATCACACCCATTCTCTTCATCCGCCCTGCGCTTACGGGTGGTAACCGAGACAGAATAGCTCAAACCGGCATCGGCTTCCAGCAGCCGCTTGATTACAGTAGTCTTGCCCGCCCCGCTGGGAGCGGTAATGACAACGATGAATCTATCCCGGGTAAAAATATTTCCGCCCTCGGTTTTTCGATTCATATTTTTCCGCCGATCAAAGGATGTCGGTAAATTGACTGTCCAGGGAGCCTACTCGATATTTTCCACCTGCTCCCTGATCTTCTCGATTTCTTCCTTGCAGGCTACCATATGCTGGGTTATCTCGGCATCATTGGCCTTGGAGGCCACAGTATTGACTTCCCGGTTAAGTTCCTGGAGCAGGAAATGCAATTTTCGTCCCACCGCGCCGCCTTTTTCGAACGCGGCGCGGAAGGCATCGAGGTGGCTGCGAAAACGAACCTCCTCCTCGCTGAAATCCCACTTGTCGGCATAAACGGTAATTTCGGCGATCAGGCGGTTTTCATCCAGGGCGCTTTCATCCAGGGCGGCGGAGACCTTTTCGTGCAGGCGCTCCTCGAGCTTTTTCAAGCGGTCCGGCCCGCGGAGAGCGGCCTGCTCCATGTGGCCCGAAATTACCTCCAGGCGTTTCAAAATGTCGGCGGCGAGTGCCCGGCCCTCGCCCTGCCGCATTTCCAGGAGGCGATCCAGGGCCTGGTTTGTCGCCTGCTCGGCCACGGACCAGAGTTTATTTTCATCCTCGACCGGGCTCTCCCGTTTAAAAATATCGCTCAACTGGCTGAAAGTGTCCACCGTGGGCTTGCCCTTGATTCCGAACTGGCTGTTCATCTGTTTAAACAAATTCTGGTAGCGATTGATAATCTCCGCATTCAAAGACAGGGTTTCGATGCTCTCACCGGACTGCTCCCAGCTAAGCTGGCAGGTAATGTATCCTCGGGAAATACGTGATTTTATCAACTCCTTGACCCGGTCCTGGAAGCCGGCCAGGGTTCGCGGCAGGCGAATAGAAAAGTCGGCGTAGCGGTGGTTGACACTGCGCATCTCCATAATGAAAGTGCCCTTTTCGAACGTGATCTCCGCTCTGCCGAAACCGGTCATACTGTTGAGCATCTTGTTTCCTTTCAATTTTAAATTAGGCCTTTCATATCCGGTATTCCGCGGCGTCCCGACCGTTATCCGCTCTGGTGCTACTACTTGTAGCGCGGGATGAAAAAACAGATCATCAGCGGGTCGGAGCCCTCATCGTCCCGGTCGAAACTGAACCGGTAACGGTGGGTTCCCTCCAGCGCCTGTACCACGAAAACACCGGGCCAGCCTGCGTGCCAGCCCTGATAGCCATACAGGTAAAGTACTTCCGAGGCCGTGGCGGCAAAACTGACCTCACCCAGAAGCGATCCATCCTCCTGGACATATACCGTGTAGGTTGTGCTCAGCTGCGCAGCCCGCCCGGTTTCCTCCGGTGAAAAACCGGCCAGGGTGACTACAATCAGCTCATCAGGCCCTGCCAGCTCTACCTCAATCGAGTAATTTCGGTCGAGACGGTGAAAGATTTCTCCTTCCCAGCGGGGGTCCGGGCTGGAGAGAACCATTTTCTGGGTCGCTCCGGTGGGAGTGACAAACTCCAGCGAGCTTAAGGATTCCAGCAGATGGTCAGGCAATCTTTCGAGCACCACCGGAGGCACGGGCCGTTCTTTCAAGCCCAGACGTTCCAGGGTGACGGCGGTGCCATCCACGGTCCGCTCGCCGGTCCAGGTTACCGCCCGCCTACTCCCCCGATAAGTGCTCGTGACAATGAGCTTCGAAATCAGCGCACCGGCCCGCGCGGTCTTGATTGCCATGGTTTTCGCTCCGTGCGCCACGGTCACCGCCGGGTTGCCTGCAGGGCCGGCGCCTTTATCCCTGTTCGATGAGCAGCCAAGCGACAGAGCCAGTAATATTGCTGGAGTCAGCACCCGGATTCCGGGTCTCGTTTTTCCTCTGAGCCGAATCATTCTTTCAATCCTGGATTTATTTTGCCCGCTTTTCCCCGTTCAGAGCCTGTTTGAGAGCCTGATGCAACGGCTGCGGTAAAATTTTCACCCGCATCCGGGAATCCACGCATATATGGACAGTGGTTCCGGTCACCACAACCTGGTGGTCACGAGCAATTTCATAGTTGAAAACCACCCTTCGGCTGTTCAGCTTTGCCAAGGAGGTGCGGACCACCAGGCGCTCCTCGTAGCGGGTGGGTTGGACTATCCTCAACGAACAGTCGCTGGTGGGAAACAGTACTCCCTCCTGCTCGAGCCGGCTGTAGGGAAATCCCAATTCCGCCAGGAAATCGGTCCGGCCGACCTCCATCCAGACCAGGTAGTTGGCATGGTAGACCACGCCCATCCGGTCGGTTTCGGCGTAGCGCACGGTAATCTGCGATTCGCTGGTGAAAGGCAAATCAGGTCTCCTTGAGCTTACTCGAAGGATAAATCCAGCAGCGCTGCCGGGTTGATGCGCGATCCGCGGTAACGGACTCCCCAGTGCAGATGCGGTCCGGTAGCCCTGCCGGTGCTGCCCACGGCTCCTATTACCTGTCCCTGTTCCACCGTGTCGCCCTCGGCCACGTCGATCCGGCTCAGGTGAAAAAACATTCCAATCATTCCCAGGCCGTGGTCGATATAGATACTTTTTCCGGAAAAAAAGAAATCCCCGGTATGAATGACCCGGCCGCGGGCAGGACACAATACCGGTGTGCCCTCATCCGCCGAGATGTCGACACCCGAATGCGGGCTGCGCGGGGCACCGTTGATTATCCGTCGGTGGCCGAAGCGCTCCATTTCTCCTTCCAGCGGCCGGATAAAACGTTTATTCCAGTAAGCTTGTGTTGCCCAGCGGGACCACTTGCGGTTTCGCGAATCGTTCTCTTTTCGGATGCGCTCTGTGGCAGCCGAATCGGGGAAAACTTTCTCCGGTTCCAGGGTGAGCTTCTGCACCGGGAATTCAGCGCCCCGGACTGTTACTGTCTCCCGCAAGGTCCGGCTTACCTCGCCCTTGCGCCAGGTTTCGGCCACCAGGGGGTAGGTGCCGGGCTTGTTATCCAGATCCACCCCCACCAGGGCGTAAAAGCCCCCGGTTACCGAGTGTGTGAAAGCCAGGGCTTTGCCCATGAAGGTGCCGGTCACCGTGTCGGCCCCGGCTGATGCCGGTACCTCCACCCGCGATATCTCTCCCTGGATCAGCGTGCTGCCGGCAAGGATTAACCCATCCCCATCCGCGGCTGTAAACGGCAGGACTGTCAGGCTGAGAGCCATCGCCATGAGGAAAAAGTAAATCTTGATCCTTTCCCTTTGAGTCAGCTGCATTTCGGGGACCGGTTATGATTTTAGTCAGAGATTTTGAAAATTTTACGCCCGATTGAGGGGACTTTTTAAAGATAATATAATACCGAAAGTCTCAAATCGAAATGCGATCTTGAAAAAAATTTTATCGATAAAACGGTCGGGCGCTAAGATAGGGTAAAAACGGAATGAAAAAATCTGCCGGGGGGCCCGAGAGCGCAGAAAATTACCTTTAGCGCTTGATCAGCCCCTTTTCCACGGCCAGGTCGCGGGCGGCCGGGGTGAGGATCGCCTTACCGTCCAGTCCGGGCACCTGGCCTTTTTTCAGGGCTTCGCGGATCATCCGCTCGCTGATGACTCTTGGTTCGGTGAGTGTCCGGGTGTCAGACAACCGGGTAAAGCAGACCCGGACCAGGTCGCCGGTTTGTAGTCCGGCCGCGTTGGCTTCATCGGTGTCGATATGGAAATCCGCGCTGGCCTGCTCGCTTACCCGCACCAGCACGTTTCTGAATACCAGTTGACGTTCTCCCGTGGTATGCACATCCACAAACTGGCCGTTCTTGACACCGAGCCTGTCCGCATCGGCAGGTATGATATGAATGTGGCGTTCGGCGACTATGACACCCTCAGGGATGCCGACCTTCCCGAGGTCGCCCTCCAGAAAGGCTCCGGGAGTTCCAGCGAGCTTTCCGCTTTCACGTACCGGAGGCGAAAGCCCCAGCCGACGGGCATCGGTCTGGCTCAATTCCACCTGGGTTTTGTCGCGGAACGGGCCCAGCAGCCTGACCTTGTCGATTCTTCCGCGGTCGGTGACCACCGCTACCGTCTCCTGGGCCGCGAACTGTCCCGGTTGCGACAGCGGGCGCAAAACCGTCAAAGACCGTCCGGCACCGAAAAGCCGCTCGAAATCCTCACGAGTAGTATGCACGTGTCTGCTGGAGACTCCTACCGGGATGGTTTCACAAACCTTGCCGCCGTCGGGGCCTGTCGAGGACGCTCCGACTGTCTCCGGGACGGAACCACTCTCGTCATCCGCACCAGGCTTCCCGGAAACACTTCCTTGCCGGGTCTCCATAAGCTTGCGCACCACGCGGGAGACTATTTCTTTGACCAGTTTCTCATCCATGGTTATCGCCGTTGTTTTCTGGAGGTCTTACGGTGGGCGGAAAGAACGGCCAGTAACTGGTCTTTATTGGCCCTGGTCACGGCCCTGCCTTTAAGCGCGAGGTCCGGCACCCTGCGGGCCAGGCGGCGCAGGTCGTGGACTTTCATTCGGCGAAGGTTTTCCAGTTCCGGAATTTCGACAGAGGCCGCAGTTTTTTTCCTGGCTGCCTCGCCTCCGGGCGCTTTCCGGAGTTTGCCGGGGGGAGCTTTCGGGCGGGGTCTCTCGGCAAGTGTGGTCACCGGACGTGGTATCACGTGAGCGCTTAAAAGCTCGCCGACTGCGGCGACACGCACCTTGGCCGCTTCCACAGCCGCAATGCAGGCCGCCACCTCGCCCTCTGCGCGAACCACCACCAGACCGCCGGTAGTCTGCTCCAGGCCCAGTATTTCCACCTGAGCGGTCTTGGACATCGCATCGACCGCCTCGATCGCGCCGACAAACCCCCTGGTTTCAATCAGCGCCAGGGCTTTACCGTATTCCAGTTTATTCATGACTTGTCAAAATAATGAAAAATAGAGGTTCTATACCTTGGGAAGCAGCTGTTCCACATCTTCATGGGGCCGCGGAATCACATGAACGCTCAGCAACTCTCCAACTTTCTCTGCGGCCACGGCTCCGGCATCGGTTGCCGCCTTGACTGCGCCCACATCTCCCCGCACCATAACAGTAACCAGACCGCCGCCAACTTTTTCCGAACCGATCAGGGTGACATTAGCTGCCTTTACCATCGCATCTGCCGCTTCGATAGCCGGAACCAGGCCCCTGGTCTCAATTAAACCCAGCGCTTCAAGAGTCATGAGTCAGCTCCTTAATGGAACAGGTTGATATTTAAAACTCTCTAGTGATCAAAACCGAACGTGCAGCTTTATATTGAATATTGCTCTAAGGTATAAAAAAGCATATTTAAGGTCAATAAAAACATTGCCTGCATCTTTTCCCGTACATATCTTGGATTCCCGATTGAATAATGTCAAGGCCGGAGATGATTTTCACCCAGCCACAGGAGCGAACTTTGAGGTTCCCCCCAATTATCAAAGCCACAGTTGCCGAGGATGCCCGGGTGTTGTTTTTCGGCGATGCCCACCTGGACAGCGATGAAAGCCCCGGGTCGCAGGAAAAGGTGGAGCGGGTGGTCTCTTTTCTCGAGTATGTGCGCAGCCAGGGTGACGTGCTGATAATCCTGGGTGATCTCTTTGATTTTTATTTTGAATACAAGACCGTTCTCCCGGCCTGTCACCTCAGGGTGCTGGCCGCGCTCGAGTCTGTCTCACGGGCCGGGATTTCCTGTTTTTATACCGCAGGCAACCACGATTTCTGGCTGGGCCGTCTTTTCAGCCGGACACTGGGAGTGACCGTGGTGCCGGATGCGTTGTTATTATCCCGCCAGGACAAGCAGGGAGCCGTGGTACTGGCCGCCCACGGGGACGGAATTGGTCGCGGCGACAGGGGGTACAAACTGTTAAAAAAGTGCTTGCGTAACCGACTACTCATCTGGCTCTTTCGCCAGGTGCACCCTGACTGGGGTCAGGCCATAGCCCGTCTTACCAGCCGTATCAGCCGCAAATATACCGCCGGTCTTCAAAATGCCCGGGCCAAAGCCCAGGTAGAGACCGCCGAAAAGCTGCTGGCCGAGAACCCCGACCTCGAAGCGATAGTCCTTGGCCATACCCACCTTCCCGCGGATTTGCAGCTCAGCCACGGAAGATACTTTAACGCCGGGGACTGGTGCACGCATTTTACCTATGTAAGCTGGACCCCGCAAGGCTTTGAGCTTAAACAATTCTGAGCCGGCCACGGCATGCCGGGTTCCCGGGCGATTATCAAACAAGCTTTTATTTCAGGGCCGCCTGAAGAGCCATAACCTCACCGATCAGCTCCTGCCTCCATCTTTCGGCAATGTAAGTATCCAGCTCATGGTGCAACTGGTAGATAACTCCGTCGCCGCTGGGTTTTACCGCACCCAGGATCGAATCCAGCTTATCGCGGGTCTTTTCACCCAGGCGGCGTACTTTGTCATCCCGGGCATCGGCGGATTTCCGGATCAACTCCCGCGCCAGGATCACCAGACGCAGGTCTTCGATTCCCCGGCGAATGCCCTGCCACTCCGGCGCGGGCCGGACATTTTCAGGTTCCGGAGCGGGATAGGCCGCGCACCAATCACGGTGGCCGCCGTCCAGTTCATCATAGGGATCACCGGTAACACTCTGGTAAGCGAAGTAATAAATGCCTTTTATTCCGGAAGCAGGCAGGAACCAGCCCGGGATGGCACGGTGGTAAGCTGCGTCGTGGCCCACATCCGAGGAACCGAAAGCCGGCAGGTACATGAACATTTCCACGTTTTTCTCTCTCATCGCACCGATCGTTTCCGGTGACA
>CAZSTM010000058.1:0-12875 GCA_964609635.1 uncultured Gemmatimonadales bacterium | reverse complement strand
GCTTCAGTCCATACGCTATCAAATAATACAGAAAAAGGATATAGTTCAAAAAATTATAAATGAATTAAAAAATGACAGAATCCTACCTGGAAAAACGGTAAGTATTATTTCAATAGGATATAATAAACATATTTCTGAGCTGTATGAACATCTTAGCCCTTTTGAAAGAAATTGTCTGCATGTAATATATGAACATTTAGAAATGAGTGAATCGACTTTGAATAACTTTGAAATAAATATTAGAGATGATATAAAAACTGGTTTAATGGATGAGCCGTTAAAAGCATATACAGAGCGCTTTAAAGATATTGAAGATTCTTATGAAAAGGTTGAAAAACTAATTGAAGGATATTTAATGGGAAGACCAGAAGATGTTTTTTATCTTAAGCATGATCTAAAAGGTATCGCCTTTAAAAAGTAGCATGAATAATTAAATACTTTTATTTTACTAAAGACTTTCCCCTCACCTGGCCAGCAGCAGCGCGCAAGCCTGTCCCTCCATCTCGTAAGTCCATTGATCTTCCAGCGCCTCCGGCTTTTCATCCTGAGCCGGCATGCTCCGCGGCCCCTCGATCTCGGTATCCATCACCCTGTGCCAGAGCCTGCCCGAGGGCAGAGAAGGCAGCCTGAAAGCTCTGTGCCTCCTGCCGGAGTTGAACATCAGGTAGAAATCGTCGTCATCGCACGAGCGGCCCCCGATTTCCTGGCGGTTGCCGCTTAGAAAAAGAGCCAGTACCGGCCGGTTCCATTTCCAGCGCGTGGGACGGCCCGAGGGCTCGAACCACTCGACATCGCCCAGCCGGTCGCCGTTCAGGTCCTGGCCGGTGAGAAAAATCTCCCGCCTGAAAGCGAAATGCGCCTTGCGGAAAGCGATGAGATTCCGGGTGAACTCGAAAAGATCGCGGTTTTTAGCGAGCAGTCCCCAATCGACCCAGCTCGTCGGGTTGTCCTGGCAGTAGGAGTTGTTGTTGCCGCCCTGGGTGCGGCGCATCTCATCTCCGGCCAGCAGCATGGGCACCCCCTGGCTCAACAGCAGGGTGGTCAGGAAATTTTTTATCCGCCGCAGCCTGAGTCTTTCGATCCCGGGGTCGTCGGTCGGTCCCTCGACGCCGGAATTCCAGCTCAGGTTGTGGTCCTCCCCGTCCCGGTCGTCCTCTCCATTGGCCTGGTTGTGTTTCTGATCGTAGCTCACCAGGTCGTTCAGGGTGAAACCATCGTGGCAGGTGATAAAATTTATCGAGTGCCGGGGCAGCCGGCCGCCGGCCTGGTAGAGGTCGCTCGAGCCGGTGATCCGGTAGGCCAGCGCATTGCGGCTGGAGGGCTCGGCGCGCCAGAAACGTCTCGCGTCATCGCGGTAGCGGCCGTTCCACTCCGACCACCGGCCGCCGGGAAAGCTGCCCACCTGGTAAGCGCCTGCCGCATCCCAGGCCTCGGCGATAAGCTTGGTGTGACGGAGTATCGGATCCTCGGCGATACGTTCTACCAGCGGGGGGTTCTCGATGATATTTCCGTGCTGGTCGCGGCCCAGGATCGAGGCCAGGTCGAAACGAAACCCGTCCACGTGCATCTCCACCACCCAGTAGCGCAGGCAGTCGAGGATGAAATCCCGCACGATAGGGTGGTTGCAGTTCAGGGTGTTGCCGCAGCCGGAATAGTTCTTGTAGTAGCGCGGGTCATCCTCCAGCAGGTAGTAGATGCGGTTATCCAGTCCGCGGAAACACAGGGTGGGCCCGGTGTGGTCGCCCTCGGCGGTGTGGTTGAACACCACGTCGAGGATGATCTCCAGACCTGCGGCATGAAAAGCCTGCACCATTTTCTTGAACTCCACCACCTGTCCGCCATCCCCGGCTCCGGTGTCGGCATACCCGCCCTTGGGGGCGAAAAAACCCACCGTGCTGTAGCCCCAGAAATTTTTCAGCCGCTCGCCGGTGGATGGATCGGTGCGGATAAGCTCGTTCTCATTGAACTCCTGCACCGGCAGCAGCTCGACCGCGGTTATCCCGAGCTCTTTGAAATAGCCGATCTTCTCCACCAGCCCGGCGAAAGTACCCGGCTCGGACACCCCGCTGGATTGGTGAAAGGTGAAGCCCCGTACATGGGTCTCGTAGATGATGGTGTCCTCCAGCGGTATACCCAGGGGGCGGTCGCCCCGCCAGTCGAAATCATCATCCATCACGATACACCTGGGGACTTCCGAGGTCTCGGGCGAGTTTGGACTCCCGCTGAGTCCCCAGGCGAATTTGCCGGTCATTGCCTTGGCGTAAGGGTCGAGGAGCCGCTTTTCCGGGTCGAAACGGTGTCCCTTCTCGGGCTGTTGAGGGCCCTCGACACGCCAGAGATAGAGCTGACCCGCGGAGACACCCTCCACCTCCAGGTGCCAGATGTCTCCGGTTCGGTTAAGCCCGGGATCGAGTTCTATTTCCTGGGAGGGCCGCAAGTTGTCTGCCTGGTCGAACAACAGCAGCCGGACCGATGTGGCGTGACGGCTGAACACCGAAAAACGGCACCCGTTAGAGGTAAGGCTGGCCCCCAGGGGCAGGGGATTGCCGGGATGGGTGGTTTTGGCTCTATTGCTCAATCTTTTCCCTTAGTGTCTTTATACATCTACCCCAGGGGCACGGCCACATCACAGCTCGTGGCGCGTTCGCTAACGAACCCTCATCCACACCTCTCGTTCGCATTTGCTCACGAGCACAACCCTCTGTGCCCCTAAATGCGGGCGCACCCGCGGGTGCACCTCCAAACCTATATTCAGCCTTTCCCTTTGTCAAACCCCCCTCAGTCCCCCTTTGTCAAGGGGGAAGGGGGGCCCTTTGTGCCTCTGTGCCTCTGTGCCTTTCTTTACCTTTTTATTCTGACTCCTGACTTCTGTATTCTGTCTTTCTATTTCCTTACCCTGAGAAAAAACACTATTCCGCCGATGCCGAAGATTATATTGGAAGTCCAGGCCGCGGCCACGGGATGTATGACCTCATTGTAACCCAGGCTGCGGGTGATGTAGAAACTTCCCATAAAAACCATGTAGACCAGAAGCCCCAGGGCGGAGCCGATGCCGGGGCCCAGGCGCCTGCGGGAGACCGCCAGGGGTGCACCGAAAACCACGATGATAAAAGAGGCTGCGGGCATCGCGGTTTTAAGCCACAGTTCCACCCGGTCCCGGGTGACCCGGAGACCGTTGCGCACCTTGCGCCGGATGGCATCCGAAAGCTCTTGGAAATTCATCTGCTGGGCATCCTTGGCCTCGAAGGTAAAATCCTCCGGCACTTCTCCGGGAGTTTTCAGGTACAGGCGGTCGAAACCGACCACCCATTCGCTGCCCTGCCGCTCGTAGTCGAAAAGTCGCAGGGTTCCATCGGTAAAACACCACCCGCTGTCCGCACTCCAGCTCGCCAGGGGTGCATCGATGCGGTACTGGATGTGCGGGCGTTCGCTCTGGTCGGAAAGCTTGAGAAACTCCACTTCCTGGAGCGAGGAAGAGGGCAGGATAAAGGAAGCGGCCCTCCAGCGCCGTCCCTCTTCCCCCAGGTAGTCCAGGTTGCGGCGGACATTGGCACTGGGTCTGGCTCGACCCTGGATGCGGTAGTCCAGTATATCCGACTTGCGCAGGTTGGCGACCGGCACCACATTTTCATTGATCATGAATGCCGCCGCCGAGACAAAGAGCATCAGCACCAGCAGAGGCAGGAAAATCCGTCCCAGGCTCACCCCGCTCGAACGCATGGCGACCAGTTCGTTCTGGCGGTTCATCCGGCCCAGGGTGAAAAGAGTGGCGATAAGCGAACTGGCGGGCAGGATATAGATCAGGTAGAAGGGCACCTGGAACAGATAATACAGCAGGATAAGTTTTATGGGGGCCCGGGAATCGATGAACTTGCTCAACCGCTCGGCGGCGTCCCCCACCAGGCAGACCAGCAGGAATCCGCCGAGAGCGGCGGCGAATATTATCAGGAACTCCCGGATGATATAGCGGTAGAGGGTGCGGGCGATCATGATTCCTCCGGGCCGGCTGAATCACTGACTTCCGAAAGGCTTTTGCCGAAAAGTTTTCGCAGCCCGGTAATCCAGCCGCCGTGGGCTACGGCCAGCGAGCGGGTACCGCGGATTTGAATAAACAGCAGCCATGCACCGACTAACAGGAAAAGCGCATTCGGGCTCCACATGGCCCAGAACGGCGACAGGAGCAGCCTGTCGGCCAGGGTTTCCCCGCTGATCAGGGCCACCCAGTAAACCAGGAAAACACCCATACTGATCGAGATGGCAAGTCCCATACCGCCCCTGCGGGTAATAATGCCCAGCGGAATCCCCAGCAGCACGAAAACAATCATGGAGCAGGGGATGGCGATTTTTTTCCAGGCTTCCACTTTCAGTGCGGAGATCCTGCGCCGGTTGACCGAGGCCTCCTTGAGCAGCGAGCTCAGCAGAAATCGCGGGTCATCCTGAAGGCGGACAAAGCGGTCCGGCTTGAAACGAACCAGGCCCTCGGGTACTGAGCGAGCTTTTTTCAGGACGGCCAGAGGATCGGGCCCATAAAGTCGTTTCATGGCAAGGGCGGTGGAATCCGCAGGGTCCAGGCTGTTGAAAACCGCGGCTGCAGCTTGCCAGAGACTGTCGAGCTCGCACTTTTTCTGGGTGATCCGTTCATCGATCATCGCCAGGGTAAGCTCGCGGTCGCTGCGGTATCTTCTGCTGCGGCCCCGCTGCAGGCTGCCGCCCACCTTGGAGAGACGGACCTGGTGCCGCTCGAAAAAGGTGCGCCGGAACTGTTCCTGGCTCCGGGTGTCGACTTCCTGGATCTCTCCATGGTAGAGCGTGAGCAGCGCATCCTCATGGTTCTTAAAGTAACGGATAAATCCCGAGTCGGCGACAATGGTGCGTTTGAGGTACTGGTCGCCGGTTTCGGAAATGATAATACCGAACATGTTGGCAGAGCCGGACGGGCTGTCCTCGACCTCCAGATCACTCCCGGCACGGCGGAAGTCCCCGGGCACCGTGGGATCTAGCCGGCCGGCTGCGCTCTTCTCGTTTATGCGGCCGACCAGGATGCCCATACCCGGGAACTCGTCCATGATTACGCCCTCGCGTAAAGTGAGTGTGGGTTTCAGATAGGCGATGTCGGTCAGCAGGCTCTTGTAGAGGTGGTTGGATTCGGGCAGCACCCGGTCGTTGAACCAGACAGAGAGCAGGATAAGCACGGCCGAGGCGACCAGGGGTGCTTTCATCAGGCTGTGGACCGATACTCCCACGGCTTTCAGCGAAACAATCTCGTTGTCGGCCGACAGCCTGCCGAATGCCATGATCACCGCAACCAGCACCGCCATCGGGATTACCAGGGCGATGATGAACGGAAGGCTCAATACCATCAGTTCCGCCACCACCCGCCATTCAAGGCCTTTGCCGGCAATTTTCGGGAACAAAAACACCATATGCCGCATAAACAGTATGAAAGTCAAAAGCCCTAATGAGAAGGCGAACGGCCCGGCCAGCTCATTGAGTATGTAACGATGGATAGTTTTCATACCAGGAAAATACAGGCCCCCGTCGCACAGGGTAGGTCAGGAGAAAAACCTTTTCAAACCAGGACGGCGGTATTAGATTGAAACTCCTTAATTTGTTATAGTTACGGCAGCAGCTTAACTATACGGCGGAGACCGGGTAAATTCAAGATTTTTCTATTGATCCCCGGTAAAAAGAATATATACTTACTTTTTTCAGTTCTTACCCCGGATTCATTCAGAAGATCGAATCAAGGCGCTGCACTGGAAGCCGGGCGAGTATGTCGCGCTTGCCGTGCGTATAGAGGCGCGGATTTCCGCCATGCTATGCATGGCTCCGGTTCGGCTCGGCTGTGGAAAAGCAATTGACCCGGGTTAGCGATTCGGCTCCAAGGGGAGGGGCTGGCACCCTTTTTGCGACAGCATCAGTAGTCGCGGTTGATTTCCAGTTTGAAGCCGTAGAAGGGGAAAACCTGTAGTACGAAATTTTAAAGGAGGATCAGAAAACCTCAAGCATGGTTCGGTACCTTTTAGTCGAAGTCGGTTATACGGTGGATACTACGGATGTTTTTCCCCTTAACACTGGCGCGCCTGCTTACCATTCGGCATTAAAGGGTATCACCAGGGAATTTGGTTTTTTGGTCCCACGCAGCCCTTTTAGCAGGCGCCGCTCGATTATCCCCAGGTATCCCCCCAAGCCGGCGGCCATTTCCCCGTTCAACGCAGTAAGCAGGTAGCTCGGATGGTTCCGATAAAGACCGGGGCACTCATCGAC
Organism: uncultured Gemmatimonadales bacterium; assembly: GCA_964609635.1. Classification (GTDB taxonomy): domain Bacteria; phylum Gemmatimonadota; class Glassbacteria; order GWA2-58-10; family GWA2-58-10; genus JAFGTO01. The sequence continues at coordinate 6,608 of CAZSTM010000058.1, read as the reverse complement.
CGCATTAATCAAACCATGCTGGAACTAAAGACCGCAATCCATCGTGCCGGAACTATTTCCGGCGCCGCTCGCAGGATGCTGACACCGATTTTCCTGAGTATGGTGCTGCTGGGTCAATCCTTTGCCGCCGTACCGGCTGAACCGGAAAAGCACCCCTTAGAGGTGGGGCCGGAGAAGAAAAACCGCATCGGATTCAAGACTCTCAAGCCGTTTCTCCAGGTGAAAAAAATAGCCCGCGAGCGCCTGGACTTCGATCTGGAAACCGGAGCGGTCGTCGAGACAATCATCCTGCCCGGAGCGGACGGCTCCGGTGATATGGTCCTCGAGATTCACCACTACTCGGTTTTCGATTACCTCCAGCGCCAGAGCTCCGAAAAAGAAAAAGAGACTTTCAACGAGGTCTCCAGCAGGTACCTGATGGGCGAGGAAGCCGCCGGTCGTCAGGCTACCCGCCGCGGTATCATGCCGGAGATCAACCTGCCGGATTTCATGCCCAAGTCCCTGGCCTCGATCATCGGAGAAGGCACGGGCTCGCTGTCCATTCACGGCCGCAGCGTTACCGAACTGAGCGGAACCACCACCTTCCAGAAACCAGAAGACGAATCCCTGTTCCGCCGTCAGAGCAAATTCCCCAGATTGAAGCTCGACCAGCGCCAGCAGATCAATATCGAGGGCGTGATCGGCACCAAGATCCATGTCTTTGTCGATTACAACAGCCAGAACGAGTTCGCCAACCGGAACAAGATTGAGGTCAAGTACGTGGGCGAGGAGGACGAGATCCTGCAAAGCCTGGAGCTGGGGGATGTCAACCTGAGCCTGCCGCCCGGTATGCTGGTCTCCGCCAGCATACCCCGGGGCAACTTCGGAATCAAGGGCCAGACCCGCCTGGGCGCTCTTACCACCACTTTCATCGCCTCCAAGGAAGAGGGCGAATCCAGCAATAAAAATATCAAGATCCCGGTCTCGGGAACCGCGGAGGCCAGCGATTCGACAGTCCTGACCGATGTGATGTTCAGCGCCAACCGCCACTTCCTGCTGGTGGACACCAGCCGCATCTACACCCGACATATCAGGTTCCTCGAGCGCGGCGGGGTCAGGATGGTAAACCCGAGCGAGATGCCCCAGAACATCCGGGTGTTCAAGGATAACGCCAACCGGATGGACGACAACACCGGGGATAACCAGGCCCGCCCGGGATACATGTACATGGACCCGGTCGCTTTTTCTCCTGATTTCAGGCACGATACCGTAACCAACAACATAGACGGTGAGTTCGGTTTTTTCAACGAGCTGCAGATCGGGCGCGATTACGTGGTGGAGGAGTGCGGAGTGGTGATCAGCTTTGTCGGTTACGTAGGCCCCGGTGAAAGAGTCGGGGTGGTTTACCAGCAGAACGGCACCCAGGTGGGCTCGGCCAGACCGGGCGACACCCTGCAGTTGAAGCTGATCAAGCCCCCCAGCCTGACCTCCCAGCACCCGGCCTGGCCCCTGATGCTGCGCAACGTCTATTCGTTCGGCGGCTACGGAGCGATCAACCAGGCCAATTTCAGTATCGATATTTTCACCAACCAGACCCCGCCGCGCTATGATGAGGAAAACCTGACCTTCCTGCAAATCTTCGGGCTGGACAACAACGACGACACCAAGGTCGATCTGAATTACATCGATTTCCGCAGAGGTCTGGTTTTCTTCCCCTCTTTCGAGCCGTTTCGGCTGCCCTATAATGAGGACAACGAGCCTTTCTACCTGTACAATCGGAACAGCCTGATGTATGTCGAGGATGATCCGAGCCGGCTCAACACCCGCGAATACCAGGATTACAACATCCTGATCCGCTACAACCGTGCCGAGGGGGGCTCGGCCCGGAGTTTCGACCTGGGCGCTATGCAGATTGTGGAGAACTCCGAGCGCATCTATATCAACGACAAGCTGCTGCGGCGCGGGACAGACTACACCATCGACTACCAGTTCGGCCAGCTTACCCTGAAATCCTCGGTAGAGATACCGCCCAACTCGGAAGTCAAGGTGGATTTCGAGGAAGTTCCTCTGTTCGCCACGGGCAACACCAGCCTGTTCGGCTTCCACAACGAGTATGAGTTCGATCCCCAGCGCCGCAATTACCTGACCAGCACCATGTTTTTCCAGAGCATCGAGAGTGTGGACCGCACTTTTGTGCGCCTGGGAGATGAGCCCAAGACCAGTATGCTGGGCGAATTGGGCGGCAAGTTCGAGTTCGAGTCCGAGCGCCTGACCGGTTTGCTCAACATGCTGCCCATGTTCCAGTCGCGCACTCCCTCGAGGCTCAACCTGATCGGCGGGATGGCGTTTTCCAATCCCAACCCCAACACTCAGGGCGGTGTGCTGATCGAGGACTTCGAGACCGCCAAGATCGAGAACCCGCTGCTGAGATTGACCCACCAGGCCTGGCGGCTGGGCAGCCTTCCTGAAAATGAAAGCGGCTTGGACCTGAACGGCTGGAGATGGGAAGATGCAGGTACGGCTCACTGGTTCGACCCCTACTACCTGAGCGCTACCCGCTACGGATTTTACGAGCCGGATGTCTTCGGCCAGATCGAGGGACGTTTCGAACGACACCGTCAAGTGCCGGTGCCTGTTCTTTCGGTGGTGTTCGAACCACACCTGAGGGCCAACGGGGAGGTAGTCACCGACGAGAACGAGATTAAAAAAAGCTGGCGCTCGATAGTCCAGGCGGTAAGCGAAACCGGGGTTCTGGGCATGGATGAACGCGAATTCCTGCAGCTGTTTATCGCCACCACCCGTGACCAGGGAAAGCTGATAATCGATTTCGGCCAGGTGGATGAAGACCAGGTGCGCTTCGACAGACAGGGTAACCGGGCGGGCTTATACGAATTAAACACCGAGGATAAGAACTTCGACGGGCGGTTGGACTACAACGAGGACACCGGGCTGGATGGAGTGCCCGGAGCGGACCATGAGTGGACAACCGCGAGCAAAGATGACGGCAACGACGACTATTCCCGTCCGATGGAGAGCGAGGCCAGAATTGACGGCAGGCGGATAAATTTGACCGAGGGCAACAACAAGGGCATGATCGGGGCCAGTTACGATACCGAGGACCTTAACAACAACGGGGCCCTCGATGAGATGGAACGGGTCTTTCGGGTGGAAATCGACCTGGAAAGCCTGAAAATCGTAAATGGACTATGGCCGGAAGAAGACCGGGATGTGATGATCGACCATATACCCTACAATCCGCAGTCACACGAAGCGCGTGAATCCTGGGAGCATTGGATCGGCAAGGACGACTGGTACATGCTGCAAATACCCCTGCCCAAGGAGGGCAGCCGTTTCGATGGGTACTACCAGAAAATCGGCGGGCCGTCTCTAAGCAATATCATGCACGTGCGGTTCACTCTTCACGAATTCTCCAGAACCGACACGGTGAATTTCGCGGCCGTGGCTTTCGTGGGCAACCGGTTCAAGCAGGAGCTGGAAGAGGTCACCAAGCGCCTTGAGAAAACAGTGATCGTCACCGAAAGCGGTACCGTGGATACCACCAGTACCAATGACTCCACCCTGCTGGCCTCGGCAGGCTTCCGCGGCACGGTCGATATCAACACGGTCAACACCATTTTAAATAACGAGTACTACCCGCCTCCCACGGTCTCCGCCACCCTTAACAAGTTCAACCGCAGCGGCCGCCAGGAGGATTTCACCGCTCAGGAAAGCGCCCTCAGGCTCGAGTACCGTGACCTGCAGAGAGGGTACGAGGGCTGGGCCATGAAAGCCGAGAACAACCAGCAAAGCTACCTGGATTACGCCTCGATGAGTTTTCATGTCAACGGCCGCCAGGACCCCCACGATCCAAAACCGACCTTTTTTATCCGCATCGGCACCGACCGGAACAGCTTCTATGAGTATTCCATGGAGGTGGATACCGGCTGGACCAATGTGGCAGTGCCTTTCGACGGCTTCCTGGCACTCAAAGAGGACCTGCAGTCCGAACTGGACCTGCGCCAGATCCAGGCTTTCGACCTCGATTTCAAACGCGGGCCCTATCGCATGAAAGGCAATCCCTCGCTGACCAAGATCACCATCATGGCCGTGGGTATGGCCAATGAAAGCAGTGATGTGCCGATCTCCGGCGAAATCTGGGTCGATGACGTCCGCCTGACCGATGTTATCAAAGAGTTCGGTATCAACAGCCGCATGCAGGTGGAGGCTCAGCTTTCCGACCTGGGCCGGGTCAACTTTTCGGTCAGCGGACGCGACAACAAGTTCCGCAACCTTAACGAAAGCATCCCGCGCAACAGCTCTTTCGACTATAATGTAGGGGGATCGCTGAATATCGACCGCTTCTCGCCGGAAAAATGGGGACTCCGGCTCCCGGTCACCTTCCGTAAGACCTATCGGCGCAACATGCCACGGTTCCACCCGGGAAGCGAGGATGTAACCATCCGCTCGGCGGAGAACAAGGAGATCAATAAAACCGAAACCACCGGCCATACTTTCAGTATCAGCTATTCCAAGAGCAAGGGAACCAGAAGGCTCTCCCGCTATCTGTTAGACCGGCTCAACGGTTCGCTGAGCTACAACTCCTCGAGCACCATCGCGCCGAAAAACCGTAACAGCAATACCAGTATCAGCGGCAGGGTGACCTACCGGGCCACCCTGCCCCGGGACGCCGAAAAAAATATTTTCCCTGCGCGAATCTTCGGCTTCCTCGACAAAGTGCCCCTTCCCTACTTTCTCAAGTCCAACTCCCTGGTCAAGGGCGCAAGCCAGACCAAGTTCCGTTACCTGCCCAACGACTTCGAGCTCAATACTTCGGGAAATTACCATCGCAGCATCAGCTATAACCCGATTTCCGACCTTTTACGTCCGGACACCGCCTTCAGCACTACCAGCGGGTTCAAGCTTCGCTATAACCCGATCATGTCGACACAGACCAACTATGACATCCAGGTGAAAAGAAACATGCTGGCGAAACAGGAGGGAAGCAAACTGCTGGGGTTCGACATCGGAAAAGAGGTCGGGCGTAAGCAGGGTTTTCAGGTGCAAATAGCGCCGAAATCTCTGCCCTGGCTACAGCCGAACTACCGCTATCAGGTGGATTATACCAGCGATCATCACTATCCTCATGATACCGGCGTAAACCGGGAGGATCGCAACTTTCGCAGGTTCAACATCGTCCCACAGCAGACAATGACCCTGCGGTTTCTGCTGCCGCAGTTTCGCCAATCACTGGCGGGAATCCGTCTGACCAGCGGCAAAGGCCCAAAGAAAAGTGAAGCTCCGCCGGCCCAGAGCGCCTCCTCGGCCTATAAGCGGACTCCCAAAAAACCGGGCAAGCCCGGCCAGGGAATTCTCAGCAGGTTTATTTTCAAACCGATCAACGGTTTTCTCGACGGCTTCGACCCGTTCTCCGTACAGTTGACCCGGAGAAGCCAGGAAGGCTGGGAGAGAATGGAGCGCAACCCGGGGTTTCTCTACCAGTTCGGACTGCGCAATCTGGACATGGAAACCAGGATCCGCCCCACTTTAAGTGATTCCACGCGGATCGACACCGCCGATTTTTCCTCGATGAGCTGGAATTTCACCCGCGCCTACCAGTCGGGTCTCCGCCTGCTGAAAGTCGTCCGTATCAATGTCAATTACCTGGAGTCCGGCGGCAACAACCACAATATCAACGGTTTCACGTTCAACCGCCAGAGCGGGCCGGAGGTGAATCTAGACTACTCCAACATTTATATCCCGGGTTTTATGCGGGGCACCCTGGCCCGGCTGGATCTCGCCAGCGGCTACCAGATGAAAAAGAGCTTCAGTGGTAACAGTAACAAGATGATCGACGATGAGGAGGCTCCCCGGGCGCTGCAACTGGGTATCGGGACAACCACACGTGAGGAAGACTGGCGGCCCAAATACAGGGTGACCGCCGACTGGGGACGCACCGGAGCGGTGCGCACGCGCTACACCAAAAACGAGTCTTTTAAACGGGACTACCTGATAGAGACTAACAAGTACTCGATTAACGAAACCTCCGATGACGATTTCAACCTGCAGTACTCTTTCAGCGCTCCTCAAGGGATATCGCTGCCTTTTCTCAAAGGAATCAAGCTCCAGAGCAACGTGCGGACCTCGCTTTCCTTGAGACGAAGGATCAACCGCACTTATACCCAGATCCTCGATGCCTTAGGCCAGGTGGCGCTGGATGAGGAGGGCGAACCTCAGGAAATAATCAACCGGGACACCGAGGACATCTCGGTCACCCCGACTTTAAGCTACGATTTCGCCCAGGTTGTCGGCAGCCTCTCCGCCTCCTATAACTCTCTCAAAGACCGTAAGAACGGTACCACACGGGTTACCATCTCATTGAAAGTAACTGTGCAGCTCGACTTCTGATTCCCTGACGGTGTGCGCTTGTATAAGCAGCGTGAAACCCCCCGACCATCCGTTCAAGGTGACCGTTTTAACCCGAATTATTCATAGACTCCGATGGCCGCTCGCTGCCACAACTAATAAAACTTTGAAAGGCCCGCAAGTTACACACCCCGTCTGCTAAAGCAGACACCCGATGTAGCGACTGTCTTGAAAATCAAGACTGAATACAGCTAATGGGGTCATTT
>CAZSTM010000057.1:5793-13124 GCA_964609635.1 uncultured Gemmatimonadales bacterium | reverse complement strand
GCCCTGCTCTGTTCGGTGCCGGTGCGCGCGGCGGAGACCGTGTTCGCCTGATTTTTCGGTGGCCGCGGGGTGCTTTAGCCCCGCGCCTCGATTGCCTCCGCGATCGCCACCGTGCGGCGCGCCATCTCGGCGTGCAGGCGCTCGACCATACGGCCGTCGAAGGACACCACGCCCTTGTCCTTGTTCTCGGGCAGATCGAAGGCGGCGATCATCTTGCGCGCCTGCGCGATCTCCTCGTCCGACGGCGAAAACGCGGTATTGCAGGGCGCGATCTGGTTGGGATGGATCAGCGTCTTGCCGTCGAAGCCGAGTTCGACCCCTTGCGCGCATTCGGCGGCGAAACCTTCCGCATTGCCGAGATCGTTGTAAACACCATCGAGGATGTCGATTACAGTTCCGGAAAAGCAGACCTTTACCAGGCAGGACAGGACCTGGTTTTCAAAGTGCCGGATGTTTACAGTTTCGGCGTGGCACTACGGCCTCAGAACAACTTGATGATCTCGTTCGATATTGTCAGGGTGGAGTACTCTGATCTGGTCGAGGAGCTGGACCGCAACCTGAAAGAGGATGATCAGGCGGTCTATCTGGATGGATTTCCCTGGGTGGATTTTGTCGACGGAGACGGGATCGAGGATCTGATATTGGAGGATCACAATGAAATCCATCTCGGCCTGGAGTACCATCTGTTATATCGTGATTTTTTGATACCGGTGCGCGTAGGGTTCTATACCGACCCGGCGCACGCGGTCTATACTACCATTGAAAACGAGGCGCTCCAGCGCCTTTTTCCCAGGGGAAATGATGAAATCCACGGTACTTTCGGCCTGGGTTTCGTTCTCCAGAATAAAATCCAGCTCGATCTGGCTGCGAATTTTTCCGAAAGTGTATCTGAATTCTTACTATCCGCTGTTTTCAGGTTTTAATTTCGGCAATGAATATTCGCTCGGTTAAAAGCTTCAGGCATTCTCTGGGCATCGGGATTCTGACAATCCTGATCGGTGCCTGGCCGGCGTCCTCTCAGGAAACCTGGTACGCCGCTTATGATATGGCGCTTGAGGCGATCTCTCAGAGCCGTTGGGAGGAAGCTGTCACCAAGCTCGAGCTGTCATTACGCCTGAACCCGAAACCGGAACTCAACGCCCGCACCTATGGAGTCTGGCGCAGGAATTACCTGCCCTTTTTCCACCTGGGAGCGGCTCATTACAACCTGGGCCAATATGAGCTTGCCCGGGAATATTTCAATCGTTCCCTCGAGGCCGGGGTCATTAAAAGAAGCGCAGAAAACCTTGAAGCTTTAGAGGGCTACCTGAAAGCCATCTTCGAACAGACCAGCTCCACTCAAGTCGAGATGGCCGCCCTGATTCAGGAAGAATTCACCAAAGGTCTAGAACTCGAACAGGAGGGAAAACTCGATCAGGCCCTGGTAAAATTCGAAAGTGTCCTGACTCTCGATCCTGAGAATAAGCCGGCCTCGGAACACGTTGCGAAGATAAATCTGGAGCTGGAACACCTCAGAGATGAAGTCCTGAAAACCGCCAGGATAGAGGAAACCCTGAACAAAGGCAAATCGCACCTGGAGGCCGGTAACCTCGAGGAGGCCCTTGACAGTTTCCATGAAGTCCTCGCTCTGGCGCCCGAGCATCCCGAGGCCTTGCGTTTGAGGGAACAGGCCGAGTCACGGATAAATCAACTGGCGATCGAGGAAAGTATAAAGAAAACCAGAATCGATGAGTTGCTCCCCCTGGGCGACCGGCTGTTCGCGCAAGGCCGTCTGAAAGAAGCGCTCGAGGTTTTCGGCAAGGTTATCTCCCTAGATGCGGAAAACACCGATGCCGCTAAATACATCGATAAAATCAACGAGCTTCAGAATGAGCTGACCCGTAAAGAACTACAGGCAGGACTACTGGCCGAAGCCGATATATTGCTCGAAAAAGACTCCCTGATCGCCTCCCGGGACAAGATAATCCTGGCCAAAGAGCTCGGCGTAAGCATTGCCGCAGACAGTATGCTGTTCCTGCTTGACAGCCTGCTTGCCGAACGTGAACGAATAAACCGTTTCCGGGATCAGCCCCAACTGGTGCTTAACATCCCACCGGATTCCTCCTACAGGGTAACTCGCCCGCAGACGCTGCTTGCAGGCACCGCCTCGGACGATGATGGAATAACCAGCATCGTGGCGGTGGTCAACGGCGTGGAATATGATATTTATCGACTGCAAGAAAACCAGCCGGTCAATCAGCGCATCTCATTCGAGAAAAAACTGAGACTGGCTCAGGGAATGAACCTGATAATTCTGGAGGTTTACGACAGCAAAGCCGTTGCACATAAAGCCGGACGGACGGTCTACTATCAACCGCCTTTATGGCGCAACCCGTTTTTCATCGCCGGCTGCATGGCTCTGCTGATCCTGATCGGCGGCACATATTATTACTATAAACGAAGCCTTATCCACTACTTGCTCAACCGCTTCCGTAAACATCCATTCAAGGTCATCGAACCGAATCCGTTTATTGTAGGCAACCCTATCCGCAGCCGTGAGATGTTTTTCGGCCGGGAGGATGATTTCAGCTTTGTCCAATCCAATGTAGATAACGAACAGTACGGCTCGCTGATCGTAATTTTCGGCGAACGCCGGGCGGGAAAAACCAGCCTGCTCTACCAGATCCTGGGAGGAAGACTGGGACCGAAATATATCCCGGTTTTCATCGACATGCAGGCCATGGCGATCAATGACGACAGCGAGTACCTCGGACGCATGGCCGAGATCACGGCCAAGGCTCTGGGGCCGGGTAGAATCAAGTTCGACCTTGCACGGTTCGAGGAAAAATCCAGAAACCCCTACACCCTGTTCGACAAATTCATCGATAAGGTGCTCGATTCCATCCGCGAAGCTAAAATACTTCTCCTGTTCGATGAATACGAACTGATTGAGGATAAGGTCGAGGACAGGAAACTGAGCAAGGATATTTTCCTTTTTCTCAGCGGGCTGGTCGAACACAAAGCCGGTCTTTTCCTGATTTTCACCGGCACCCACCTTCTCCAGGAACGGGAAAAAGCGTACTGGCATCCCCTGCTTCACCGTTGTGCCTACAGAAATATAAGCGCTCTCACTCAAAACGATACCAGGCGGTTGATCACTCAACCGGTAAAGGACAAGGTCTTTTACCTGGGTTCCTCGGTTAACGAAATCATGCGGCTGACGGCGGGTCAGCCTTTCTATACTCAGTTGATCTGCCGGAACATTGTCGAGATGCTCAATGAACAGCAACGCAATTATTTCTACGAAGAGGACATGCCCGCAATTGTCAGGGAAATCATAGACAATCCGCCATCGCAGATGCTTTACTTCTGGGCGGGCTTGAGCACCGAGGAGAAAGCCATTCTCTCGGTAACGGCCGATCTGTGCAAGAGCAGAGACACTTTCTCCAGTCTGAAAGATATCAGCGACTCAATCGTCAAGAACGGGCTGCCGCTTACGGCGGGGCAGACCAAAAAAGCCTGCGAAGCAATGGTAGGGCGGGAAGTACTGGAAGTGAACATGAAACAGGTCTACCGCTTCCGGATGGACCTGTTCCGAATCTGGATAAGAGAGGAACATAACCTGTTCAAAGTGTCCCGTGAAATCGAACGGATAATTTCCATTTAATTTTCTTAAGTTTAATTTTCTCAAAGGAATTTAAAATGAGAAAAAACCTGGTTGTCCTCGGTCTGCTGTCCGCTGTCATACTTACTCCCATATGTCTTGCCGCCCAGCGAGAGCTCAACGTACTGGTCTTTGCCGAGGAATACCGCTACGGCAAGGCGGGTTTCGAGCTGGCCCAAATGCTCAACGACCGGCAAGAGCTGAGAATAAGGGCTGATTTCGCCAATACAGAGAATATCCTCGAAATGGAAAGCCTGTCTGAATACGATGTGCTGGTTCTGTTCAACCACAACGACATCGGGGAGACCCACGAAAAAAATATTACCGGGTTTGTCTCCGGCGGCAAGGGACTGGTTGCCCTGCACCATGTTATCAGCCGGGCGAACAACAATCCGGAATTGACTCGCCTGGTCGGTGGCTATTACCGGTTAGAGGAGGGTATGGTTGAGCATCGGGATTTTCATATCATGCGAATCCCGGGCAAGGAGCATCGGATACTCGAGGGAGTACCGGATAAATTTTTAATCAAGAACGATCAGGATTTCAGAATGCGGTTTTATCCCGGCCGGCCGGTGGAGCGCCTGCTGACTTGTGATGTGACCGACAACGGCGAGCAGGAAGACTGCGGCTGGACTCGTACCGAGGGTGCAGGCCGGGTGGTGTTCCTAAGTCCCGGGGACCCGGTCGAAGAGCGGCCGTTTATTGTCAACAAGCCGCTTAGCCGTCTGATTATCAACGCTGTTCTGTGGAGCCACGGAGCCGACTGAGCCCGCTCCGGGATCATTGCTGAACAAAAGGGAATCACCGATGATTTGTCCTGCTTGCGGAAGCGAAAACCCTACCAGCAACTGGTACTGTGACAGTTGCGGAAAATCTCTCAGGGAACCGGAGCCCACCGGGCGGACGAACCGCAGTGGCGCTACCGGCGGCCGGGCCGTCGTACAGAGTCCGTCGGCCTCCTCGAAGAAGGGTCTTTTCGCAGATCGATACCGCAGTTTGACTAAGATCGGAGATGGGGCGATGGCCACGGTTTACCGGGCACGTGATGAGGTTCTCGACCAGGTGGTTGCCCTCAAGGTTCTCCACCCGGACCTGGCCGACAACCGGGATTTCATCGAACGATTTCGCCGGGAGATCGCCCTGGCCAGGACGATTACCCACCCCAACGTCTACCGGATATACGACATCGGGCTAAACGCCGGCAATTATTTTATCAGCATGGAGTATATCGACGGGCGTGAGCTGAAGAGCCTGATCCTTGGAAAGAAAATTAAACTCACCCGGGGCCTGGACATTGTCAAACAAGTCGCCCAGGCCTTGAATCAAGCCCACAGCCAGGGGATCATCCATCGCGACCTGAAGCCCCAGAACATCATGATTGAAAAGAAGAGCAGACGCTGTGTGGTTATGGATTTCGGCGTCGCCATAGGTGGAAGCTTGAGCGCCCTGACCCAGGCAGGAACTTTTCTGGGCACTCCCGACTACATCTCCCCAGAGCAGGCCAAAGGGGAAAACATCGACCCGCGCAGCGACATCTACAGTCTCGGTGCGATCATGTACGAGATGTTCACCGGCCGGCTGCCCTTTACGGCCGAGAACCCGCTCGCCGTGGCACTGAGCCATATCAATAAAACTCCCACTCCACCCCGTGAATTGGCCGGTGAAATCCCGGAAGAACTGGAAAGTATAATTCTCAAGGCAATGAACAAGGACCCGAACCGCCGTTTCAGGGACGCGGCCGAGTTGATCTATTCCATCCAGCGCCTGATAAGCCCTGAAAAAAAGTCTTTCGCGATCTCAAGAGCCGCATCCAGGCGGGCGAGCAGCAAAGCCGATCCCGGAGACAGGCTGAATCCCTACCTGGATCGCAAAATGATTCGCGACATGCGCTTCTTCTTCGGCCGTAAGAAAGAAATAACCACCATTTACTCGCGCATCGGCGCCACCCGACCGCAATCGGTCTCGATTGTCGGGGAAAGAAGAATCGGCAAAAGCAGCCTTTTATACTATTTACATCAAGTGGAAAATCGCCGGGCTTACCTCAAAGATCCCGATAACTACATTTTCATCATCATGGACTTCCAGGAGAAACGCAGTGTCTCGCTGAAAAACTTTTTCAACTCGCTTTTCAGCGAACTGAAAAAGCACGGAAAAGACAGGATCTCCTCCTTTCCCAAACCGGGTTACAACGGTTTCAAACAGATCTGCGAAGAACTCGACCACCAGGACATGAAACTGATATTGCTCTTTGATGAGTTCGAATCGATCACCAAAAACAGGAATTTCGATCCTGAATTCTTCTCTTTTTTACGCTCGATTGCCAACAACTACAATGTGGCCTATGTTACCAGCTCGGTGAAAAACCTCCAGGAACTCTGCCACAACCGCGAAATAAGCGACTCGCCGTTTTTTAACATATTCTCCAACATCAACCTGTCGGTTTTCAGCGAGCAGGAAGCCAGAACATTTGTCAGCGAACCGAGCCGCAAGGCAGGACGCCCGCTGGAAGACCATTTCGACACTGTAGTGGAACTGGCCGGTTATTTTCCGTTCTACATGGCTATCGCTTGCTCGATTCTATTTGAATTCGATTTCAAGCACGCCGACCACCGGAGAACCGTGCTGGAAAACGTTGAAGAGCTCTTCCTCGAGGAAGCCGGCATGCACTTCCAGTTTATCTCGAACAGCTTTAGCCGGGATGAACTGCGAACCTGCCGCAAGATTGTTGAAAAAGAACCGTTACTGGATATCGATAGATATATTGTCAAGGACTTTATAAAAAGAGGCTACCTGATTGCCGGGGATAATCCCCAAGATGTAAAAATATTCTCCAAGACTTTCACGGGCCTGCTGGTCGAACAATTTGTCAAGCAAAAGAAATCGTAACTCCTTAAATGCCTCGCAGAAGCTTTATGCAAATGCAGGCCGAAGCGAGCCGCCGGACTAGAACCGGAAACCGGGTATGAACCCTCCAACCGATTCCGGGGTAAAACAAATGGGTTTGGTTTTCTTGTTCTGTCTTGTCTGCCAATGCCGCGGCGGTGAAAGAAACGAAAATTTTTTATTGTCTAACCGCTTAATTGTTATTATTAATTCTATGCTATTCAAGCCTTAGAGCTTGCTCTCGAGTCCTGCTTAACAAATGGATGTGCCGGGATGAGAACCTTCTTGGATAATATTGATTTCACCTTCTATTCCCTGGTGGATATTATCCTGGTTTCGATCTTTATCTATTACATCCTTTATCTGCTCAAGGGAACCCGCAGCGGACGGATCGCATTCGGGATAGTCTTTATTATTCTGCTTTATTATCTCTCGGATAAATATCAGTTGCAGACCATGGCCTGGCTGCTGCAAAACTTCCTGGCCGTCATAGTTATTGTCATCATTGTCATCTTTCAGGCGGATATCCGTAGAGCGCTGGCCACTTTCGGCCGCAACCCGTTCCTGGATTTTCTGAAGCTGCGGGAACAACCCACTTATCTGAGCACACTTCAGCGCGGGGTAAACCTGCTGGCCAGGCGGAAGATCGGCGCCCTGGTGGTTATCGAGCGCGAACTGGAATTGAAAAACCTGATAGACACCGGAATCCGGCTGGATGCCGAGATTACCCCCGAAATTCTGCTCAGTATTTTCAACACCAGGAGTCCCCTGCATGACGGCGCGGCAATCATTTCCAGAGGCCGTC
>CAZSTM010000057.1:2078-5783 GCA_964609635.1 uncultured Gemmatimonadales bacterium | reverse complement strand
TGTGCCGGGGTCATCCTGCCGTTGGGCAGCCGCATCAGCATCGAAAAGGAATACGGCACCAGGCATCGTGCGGCCATCGGACTAACCGAAGAGTCCGATGCGTTAGTTGTCGTGGTGAGCGAGGAACGCGGCACGGTTTCTATTGCATTCGACGGTTCGCTCCAGCGCTTGGATACCCCTCTGGAGCTCGAGAAAAGGCTGAGCACACTGCTTGTTTCATAACTTTTTCACTGCCGACCGGCAGTCTCGGAATGAAACTGCTGAAAAACATCGATCTTAAATTGATCGCCCTGGCTATCGCCACCATTCTCTGGGTAATGGTGACCGGCAAGGAATACCGTTACGTGGAGTTCAACATTCCCATCGTACTGACCGGTTTGCCGGAAAGACTGGTTATCGCCGGCTATGGTTCGGATGATAACGAGGTCAAGAATTCAGTTTTAAGGATCCGGGCCAGTGAAACAGTCATCAAGAACCTGGATCAAAGAACCATGTTTCTTCAGGTGGACCTCTCAAAAGTCGATGAGGGGCATCACACGATCTCCTTGACCGAGGATATGGTCCAGGGAAAAACTCCGGGGGCGGAGATTACAGACATTTCTCCCAATGTAATGGAAGTGGACTTCGAACTGAAAGCCGTGCGCACCGGCGTACCGATACTCCCCTCGCTTCTGGGCAAGCCTCAAGAGGGTTACGACATTTACGACAGTTATTGTATCCCCCGGACCGTGAGCATCCAGGGACCGAAAAGCCTGGTGGAAAAAATTGATAAGATCACCACCGCCCCGGTGCGGATAGAGGGATTGAAATCTACTCTGGTTCAAAACGACCTGGCGATTGTATCCCCTAAACGCTGGGTAAGTATCAACCCTCAAACAGTAGAACTCAGAGTCGAAATCGGCGAAAAGATCATCTTAAAAAACTTCAGTAATATTCCGGTTCTGATTAAGGGTACCAGGTATGAGGCGAAAATAAATCCCAGAGTCCTTAGAGTCAGGGTAAAGGGCCCGGTTTCCCAGATAAACAAACTGACCCGGGATAATCTCCAGGTGGTGCTGAGGCTCAGTGGAAATGAACCGCTCCAGAAGAACATGCGCCTGGATAACCTCCAACTCGAGTGTGTTCCGCCTGATTCATTCCCTGATGTCAAGCTGGATCATCTCTCGCAAGGTTTCGTTGATCTCTGGCTGACCGGAAAGGTGATCTCTCCCGAATAACCGGTCGATTCAAAATAGATTTCCCGTTCCTTTTTCCCGGCCGTTTGTCATTTCCCATACGGAATGTCTTTCCGGCACACCAATCGTTCCGGTTTTCCTTTTTAATTCGGCATGCTCAAATCCCGGTTAATCACATCATTTTACTTCACCCTGGCCCTGGCATACTCGGGGTTACTTTTTTATATTGCCTCCCAATTGCCGCTGTGGACCAAAAAGTGGGCGGCCGCCCTGACCTGGGTTATCTATGTCCAGGTGATTAAATCCCTGATTATTTACCTGTCGATGGTACTGCTGTTCGTTCTGTTTATCAAATGGTTCGCCATGCGCCACAGATGGCGCTTTCTGGGGCTTGGCGCTGTCTACCTCGGGATCCTTTCTTTTTTTCTTACCCACCTGGGAGACAGCGTTAATGAATATATACATTTTCCGGAATACGCGGCTTGCGTCCTGTTATGGTATGCTGCCTTCAAACGTCTGGAACATACCGGGCCAGGAGTCAAGGCAAGTTCGAGCAATTGTCCGGTAATTTGCCTTCTTGCCCGTTCGCCCTTGTGCCGGGCCATAAGTGTCGGCCTGCTGCTGGGGATTCTGGAGGAAGTATATCAGGGCTATCTGCCGCAGCGCATATATGATTTTTATGATATCCTGCTCAATTTTCTGGGAGTCTGGCTCGGCGGGATGCTGATCTGGATTTTCATGAAAAAAAAAGACCCAGGCACTGTCAGGGCACCCATTATGGAACATGATTGAGGAAGCGGACCGGTTTTCGAAGTCCTCGGAAATTAGTCTTGAGGCATGACGTCCGCGCGGTGCGAGACTTCCCGCATGTTTATTATTTGGGCCCTGTGCTCTGGGTCTGTTGGAAAGTACACCCGGAATTTTTTTAAACGGGAATGACTGTCCGTGTTTGTACTTTTTCTAATAGCAAACAGTATGCCATAATAAAAACCTTCTTCCCGGAGATGACTGAAAAGACCTGCAGCCGGCTCCGGTCATCAATCGATTGTTTTGACATTCAATGAATCAGTGCCTTTACCGCATTTTATACGACTCGTTCATCCAGTTTTCGACCGGGAAAAAATGATGGATTTCAAGAAGAAAACCTTCGATTTCAGGTCATACCTTTCCACATTGCAGTGTGCAATTTTAATCATTTTCTGCCATAACTATGCATTTTCGAACAATAATCCGGACCAACCTCAGGAGGCAACCGTGGTGCATGTTGAAATCGAGTCAATAGACCTGCCCACCTTTCATACCGGCGAAACCGGCCCGCTTTCAGGCCGGGTTGTGCTGAAAGTATCTTGCGAGCGAGCCATGCCCCTGAGTGCCTGTGCTACTGTGGAGTTCGAGGGGCAAAAACAGCCGCCTGAATCGCATACGCAGACTATCTATCCTTCAGTGAGCAGTACGCTGGATTTTCCCCTGGAGCTGGCGGAACTATGCAAGGGAGATTCCTGCCTGACCGGCGAGCTGCGGATCGATATCGACGGGCGATGGTCGTTGAGCCGGCCGGTGTATATCTATGTCCGCAGCCACGGGATGTTTTTTCGCTCCTACCGCAGCCGACTCGACGATACGGTTTATCCATACGCTCTTTACCTGCCGAAAGGAATAAGGGAGGATTCCTCGCCCCTGCCGCTGGTACTGAGCCTGCACGGCGCCTGGTCGAATCATGCCAACAATCTTAAACGTCTCATGGGCCGGGGCAACCGGCCGGGTGAGCCGGATGAGCTGTCGCTGATCAGCCTGCCGTTATGGCCCGAGCTGCCCGCGATCGAGGGAATCGTGGTCTGTCCCTGGGGCCGGGGCACCATGGGCTATCACGGCCCAGGGGCGCAGGATGTGCTGGATGTACTGGAACTGGTGCTCCGGGAATACCCGGTGGACCCCGAGCGCATAAGTGTCACCGGCCTGTCCATGGGCGGGAACGGCACCTGGGAAATGGCCTTGCACCACAGCGAGCTTTTCGCCGCCGCCGTGCCTGTGTGCGCGCCCATAGATTTCGATCTGCCGTCCTCCCCGAAACAGGCTGCTCCCGATTACCCAGGCGGTTTTCCCTTTCTGGAACGAATCCAGGCTCAAAACGACATCTCCAACTTCGCCTGGAACGCCCATCCGCTGAAAATTCGCATCCATCACGGCACGGACGATCCCGATGTGCCTTTCGCCCACTCCGAGCAGATGGCCCGGGTGCTGGCAGAGCTCGGGATCGAGGCACCGCTTACCGGCTACGACAACGTGGGGCACAATGCCTGGGACCCCGCCTACCGGGATGCGAAGACCCTGAAATGGCTCCTCACCCGGCACAGGGCCAGGCCCGCGCGGGAAATATCTTTTATTACCGGCCGTTATGAATATGCCGCCTACCAGTGGGTGGAAGTGAAGCGGTTCACTGAATACGGTAAACTCGCCACGGTGCGCGCCGGTTATGACCAGTCCGCCTCCAGCCTTACCCTGGAAACCGAAAATGTCGCTCTCCTGGCTT
>CAZSTM010000057.1:0-2068 GCA_964609635.1 uncultured Gemmatimonadales bacterium | reverse complement strand
TCCTGGCTTTGAATCTTTCGCAACTGCCAGGGCTCACCGCCGGAAAAAGCGTGAGACTGGCTTCCTCCGAAGGTAAAAAACTGCTCGACCTGACAGTGCCCCCGCATGGACAGGTGAGCCTGGAGATCAAAAAGGACAAGCTGAAAGTTGCAGCCTCCCCGGCCGGAGAAAAAGGGCCGGTAAAAAAGAAAGGCCTGGAAGGCCCCATTTATGAGGTTCTCTCCGACAGGGCGGTACTGGTCTACGGGACCCGGGGCCCGGAGGCGGAGAAAACCCTCGAACAGCTCAAAAAGTTTGCAGACTGGGGAGAACTGCCGGATGTGCACTTTATTATCAAACCCGACACCGGAGTAAGCGACAAGGACATCCAGAACTGCCACCTGGTGCTGTTCGGAGACCCCGGCAGTAATTCCGTGCTGGCGCGGATCAATGATAAATCTCCGGTGCGCTTCCACGGCGAAAAAGTCCTGGCCGCAACAGAGAGCTTCCAGGCGGAGGACGTGGCTTTCAAGTGCGTGTTCCCTAACCCGCTGAATCCCGAAAGGCTGGTTCTGTGGAACTACGCCGAGGAATGGGACTACACCGTCATGTGGTTCTACTGCACCACTTTCGAGATGCTCCCCGATTACTTTATCTACCGCCGCGGCGGGGATCATCCCTATGCAACCGAGGTGCTCAAAGCAGGCTTTTTCGACAGCGCCTGGCAGTGGGAATAATACAGGAGTCAGAAGTCAGAACCGAAGCGAAGCGGAGATTCGCGCGCAAGCGCGACACTCAGGAGTCAGAATAAAAGACAATAGAAAGGCACAGAGTGAAACGAATATCGATACTTTCAACAGGCTCGCTGCTGTACCCGAAAATCCGCTCCGCTCTCAACAAATGGCGGACAGTCCGGAAAGGGCATGTCCTGCAGCTGGCGTTTCTCACTCTGGTCTTCTGGGTGATTATCTACGCCGTTTTCTATCGCATGCTGGCCTACTTCCACTCGACCGAGGATATCGGCACCCTGCTGACTGTCAAGCTGGTCTCGATGACCCTGATCTCATTCGAGTTGATCCTGGTGTTCAGCAGCCTGGTCTGCGCATTCACCACCTTTTTTTTCAGCGATGATCTTTATCTGCTGGTCTCCAGCCCGGTCAGCCTGCACCGGATCTATCTTTCGCGTTTCACGGAGACCCTCTTCCATGCCAGTTGGATGGTCTTCCTGATGAGCGTGCCCATTTTCGCAGCCCTCGGCCGGGTTTTCTCGGCGGGGTGGCTTTTTTACCTCAGCCTGCCGCTGGTCATGGTTCCGCTGGCCATGATTCCTGCCAGTATCGGGATAATTCTGGCTCTGCTGCTGGTCAACATCTTCGTGGCACGCCGCACCCGGGACCTCCTGTCCTTCCTCTCCGTCCTTGGAATCGGCGCCCTGGTGCTGGCCTTCCGTTTCCTGCAGCCGGAAAAAATGCTGCAGAGCCATGAAATGCAAAGCCTGGTTTCCTATTTCTCCCTGCTCCGGAGCCCGGACAGCCCGTTGTCGCCGCATTTCTGGGCCGGACAGGTGCTGCTGGGCACCCTGGGACTCATCCAGACCCACAGCCGGTTCTTCCTGCTGGAACTCTCTGCAGCCGCCCTGGCGTTGTTCAGTCTCGGCTACTATATGCTGGTTCTGCTCTACCGGCGGGGGTTCAGCCGTGCCCAGGAATCGGATACGCGCCGGATCAACCGGAAGAGCCTCTGGGAAACCTTGCTCTACTGGTACCTGAGGTTCTTCCCCCGCTCGGGCCGGGAACTGGTGCTCAAGGACCTAAAAACCCTGTTCAGGGATAAAGGCCAGTGGTCGCAGCTTATCCTGCTTGCCGGGCTGATCGTGGTCTACCTCTATAATTTTGCCGTGCTGCCGCTCCACCGCAGCCCCCTGCCCGCATCCTTACTGGAAACCATTCTGACTTTCCTCAATCTCGGACTGGTCGGTTTCGTGCTGGCAAGCATTTCCACGCGCTTTGTCTTCCCCGGTGTCAGCCTGGAAGGCAAAAGCTTCTGGCTGCTGCGCAGCGCACCGATCTCGATAGAGAGTTTTCTCTGG
>CAZSTM010000056.1:7639-13172 GCA_964609635.1 uncultured Gemmatimonadales bacterium | reverse complement strand
TCGCCCGCATGCGCGATTCCATCTCGGATACCGCCGAATACGGCGATCTGGTTACCGGCCGGAGGATAATCAACGAAAACGTACGCGCCGAAATGAAAAAGGTGCTGGCCGAGATACAGGACGGCAGTTTTGCCGGCAGGTGGCTGATGGAGAATAAGGTCGGCCGCCCGTACTACAACGCCCGGAAACGTCAGGACTCCGAGCACCAGATCGAAAAGGTCGGCGCCGGATTACGTAAAATGATGAGCTGGCTAAAAAAATAGGAGCTCGCCTATGGGCATGATTGAAATTTACGACACCACGCTGCGTGACGGCACCCAGGCCGAGGACATCTCCTTTACCCTGGAAGACAAGCTGCGGATCGCCGAGCTGCTCGATGATATCGGCATCGGTTACATCGAGGGCGGATACCCGGGATCCAACCCCAAGGACGCCCTGTTTTTCGAGGCGATCCGCAAATCAAAGCTGAAAAACGCAAAGGTCGTGGCGTTCGGGATGACTCGACGAGTTGGGGCCAAGGTGGAAACCGACCCGATTATTGCCAGCCTCTTGAGCGCTGAAACCGAGGTGGTGGCCGTGGTGGGCAAGAGCTGGGACCTGCACGTGACCGATGCCCTGCGCACCGATCTCAAGGAAAACCTGGCGGCGATCGAGGAATCGGTCGCCCATCTGAAAGATAAGGGCCGGCAGGTGTTCTACGATGCCGAGCACTTTTTCGACGGCTACCGGGGCAATCCCGAATACAGCATCGAAACTGTCAAGACCGCCGCCGGAGCCGGCGCCGACAGGATAATCCTTTGCGACACCAACGGCGGCAGTCTGCCTTCGGCGGTGGCCGAATTGGTGGCTTTAGTCAAAGCCGAGATCGACACGCCCCTGGGTATTCACGCCCACAACGACAGCGAGCTGGCCGTAGCCAGCAGCCTGGCCGCAGTCGAGGCCGGGGCCGTACATGTCCAGGGTACGATCAACGGTTACGGCGAGCGCTGCGGCAACGCCAACCTGGTCTCCATTATCCCTGACCTGATGCTCAAGATGGATCACCGGGCCATTCCGCCGGAGAAATTGAAACGGCTGCGGGAGCTGGCCCGTTTTGTCAACGAGCTGGCCAACCTGCCCGACAACAAGCACCAGGCCTTTGTCGGGGACAGTGCCTTCGCCCACAAGGGCGGCATGCATGTCTCGGCCGTGGTGCGCAACCCCAAAACCTACGAGCATATCGATCCCGAAAAGGTGGGTAACCACCGGAGAGTGCTGGTCAGCGACCTTTCCGGCCGCAGCAACGTGCTCTACAAGGCACAGGAGTTCGGCATCGATATCAACAGCAAGGACCCTGCGGTAAAGGATATCCTGGAAAAACTGAAAGTCATGGAGTACGAGGGTTTCCAGTACGAGGGCGCCGAGGCGAGCTTTGAACTTATGATGAAACGCGCCATGGGTGACTTGCCGCGGTTCTTTGAGCTGATGGGCTTCCGGGTTATCGATGAAAAACGCTCGGACAGCCATGATTCGACAGCGGTCGCCACCAGTGAGGCCACCATCATGGTCAAGGTGGACGGCCAGATCGAGCATACCGCCGCCGATGGAAACGGACCGGTGAACGCTATCGACAACGCGCTGCGCAAAGCCCTGGAAAAATTCTATCCGGAGCTCAAGGAAGTAACCCTGCTGGACTACAAGGTGCGTGTGCTGCCCAAAGGGTCCGGGACCGCTTCCATGGTCCGGGTGCTTATCGAGTCCGGTGACCGTAAGAACAAATGGGGCACGGTGGGAGTCGCCTACAATATTGTGGAGGCGAGCTGGCAGGCCCTGGCCGACAGTGTCATCTACAAACTGCTCAAGGAACACAAGGGCTGAAAATGGTCCAGCGGTCATCCCTGGCGGCCGGTACTGGAATAAATGGTTGACGGCGGGCGAATATGGTTTAATAATTATGGCCTTGTAGCGCCATGAAAAAGCGCGTGAGTTTTATTTGTCGGATGGGGTGCCGTTTTCTTCCTGGAGAGCGCTGCCTGGCATATTAAAGCCTTGCGGAATCTTGTGGTGTTCCCGGCTGTTGGCGTTCTTGAAAATCTCGCCGGGAGTTTTAGAATCATCCTGCTGACCCCCATTTCTTTCAGGGGTCCTTTTTCGCTCATAACGCCGGAAGCTTTTTCCTGTTGACAGCTTACCATCCTGCCGGACGGATACTCGTACCTTTATCAGGCAATACCGAATCAGTTTTTATTTTCGAGGAAAACATCCCATGGAACCCAAAGTTTATATCGACGGCAAGCTTTATCCTAAATCGGAAGCCAAAATCAGCGTTTTCGACCATGGCCTGCTCTACGGTGACGGTGTTTTCGAGGGAATCCGGGTTTATTCAGGACGAATATTCCGTTTCGCCCAACATATCGACCGCCTGTACGAAAGCGCCAACAGCATCGGTCTGGCTATCCCGTTGAACCGCGGCGAAATGGACAAAGCCGTTATCGATACTGTGAAAACCAATGGTTTTCGCGAGGCCTACATCCGGCTGGTAGTAACTCGCGGAGTAGGGGACCTGGGAATAGACCCGAAGAAGTGTAAAAAAGGCACGGTGATCATAATTGTCGACAAGATACAACTTTACCCCGAAAGGCTTTATAAAGAGGGAATCAAGGTAGTCACCGCCGCCACCCGCCGGTTCTCGCCCGATATGGTCAATCCTTTGACAAAAAGCCTAAACTACCTCAACAACATCTTGGCCAAAATGGAGGCCAATCTGGCAGGCTGCCCGGAAAGTCTGATGCTCAACGCCCAGGGCCTGGTGGCTGAATGCACCGCAGACAATATTTTCATCGTCAGGAACGGGGAACTGCTCACTCCGGCTCCCGACCAGGGAATCCTGCTGGGAGTGACCCGCCGGGCGGCGATGGAGATAGCGCGAGGCTTCGGTATCCCCGTGCGTGAGCTGCCGCTTACCCGGCACGATATCTATTCGGCCGATGAGTGCTTTCTCACCGGAACGGGCGCGGAACTTGTGCCGGTCATCTCACTCGATGAGCGCAAAATCGGCAATGGACGGCCCGGCCCGTTAACCGCTAAGCTGCTCAAAGAGTTCCGTAAATTGCGAGTCGGCGAGGGAGAGGACCTTTTTGCCTGAGTAGCGAGTCTCGGAATTTATGGGGGAGATTATCTATCCCCGGTTCATCGTTGTAGGGACACAGTGCAGGGCTCGAAAACCGGAGCGAAGCGGAGATCCGCGCGCTTGCGCGCGACACCGAACGCGCCACGAGTGGTGATGGGGCCGTGTCCATGATTCGGTATTGATTGATATATCCATATTACTTCTGCAAGACCTTAAAAACGGATCGATGACTGAAACCGAAAAAATTATCCGGGATGAAGCCAGGTACGTTCTGGGCACTTACGTGCGCCCGGAGTTTGTCATCGAAAAGGGGCACGGCTGCTATCTTTTCGACACCGAAGGCAAGCGCTACCTGGACATGGTGAGCGGAATCGCGGTCAATGCTCTGGGCTATGGCGATAAGCGCCTGAGCCGGGTGATCGCCGAACAGGCCCGGCAGTTGATTCACTGTTCCAACCTCTACTATACCGCTAATAATGTTAAGCTGGCACGGATGCTGGCCGAGAGCTCTTTCGCCGATAAGGTGTTCTTTTGCAACAGCGGGGCCGAGTCGGTCGAAGGAGCGATGAAACTGGCTCGCAAGTGGGCTCTTAAGAATTTCGAGGGCGAGAAAGCGGGATTCGTGGCTTTTACCGGCTCGTTCCATGGCCGCACCTTCGGCGCCCTGGCCCTTACAGATCGCAAAAAATACCGCATGCCTTTCGAGCCGCTGGTGCCGGGCGCCCGTTTCGCCCGTTTCGGTGATGCCGACGATGCGGAAAGCAAGATCGGCACGGACACCTGTGCCGTGATGGTCGAACCTGTCCAGGGCGAGGGAGGATTGAATCCCGCCGGCCATGGCTTCCTGGCCGCTCTGGCCGATATCTGCCGCCGCAAAGAAGTTCTTCTGATCTTCGATGAGGTGCAGTGCGGACTGGCCCGCACCGGGCGGCTGTTCGCTTATGAACATTTCGGCGTGATACCGGACATCCTCTGCCTGGCCAAGCCTCTGGCAGGGGGCCTGCCCATGGGGGCGGTGCTGGTCAGCGATCGGGTAGCCGAATGTATCGAAAGCGGAGACCATGCCACCACTTTCGGCGGTGGGCTGCTGGTCAGCGCCGCAGCCATCGAGGTTCTGGGCAGGCTCAGGCGACCCTCGTTCCTCAAAGCCGTGCACGACAAGGGCGAGTTCCTGCTGGGCCGGTTGGAAAACCTTAAACAGCGGTTCCCGGACAAGGTGGCCGAAGTAAGAGGAATGGGACTGATGGCCGGCGTGGAGCTTACTTTCGAGGCGGCGCCGCTGCTGCAGCAGTTTTATGATCGCGGCATGCTGGTCTGCACCGCGGGCGAGAAGGTGATCCGGGTTGTGCCGCCGCTGGTTATAAGCAAGAGGCAGATCGATATCTTTGTTCGCGCATTTGCCCGTGTTCTGGAACAGGCACATATATAAAAAATCAGGGGCAAAGGCACAAAGGAGAAAAGTTGCTGGTTTCTGGTTGTTAGTTACTGGTGCAGCGACACCATGTACCGAGTCTTTGGAGTTGTTTAATCCACGGATTATGCAGATGTAGCAGAAAAATCTAATAAGATGGTCTATTCGGATTGCTGCTGAAATTTTGCACCAGTTCTCTAAAATACTGGCGTTTTTTCTTTTTAAAATCTGAAAAATCTGCGAAATCTGCGGATTATCACCAGGCTTTTTGCTTTATAGATACTTGGAAGTTGTCAGCAGGAAAAATCCATGCCGGAAATTCTAGACGGTTCGGTGGAGTCGGTGCCGGGTTTCAGCGCGGTCGGAGTATGCTGCGGAATTAAAAAAGAGCCCAACCCGGATTTGGGTCTGCTCCTTTGCGATACCCCGTGTGCTGCGGCCGGGGTTTTCACCACCAACCGGGTGCAGGCCGCCCCGATCTCCTACTGCAGAGAAGTTCTGGCCTCGAGCGCGGACAAAATCCGGGCCGTGGTGGTCAATAGCGGCAATGCCAACGCTTGCACCGGAGAGCCCGGCGAACGCGATGCGGCCTCGGTGGCCGCCGAGGCCGAGCGCCTGTTCGGCCTCGGGAGGCACACGGCGCTGGTCATGTCCACCGGAGTTATCGGCATGCGCCTGCCGGTTGAAAAACTCTTCGCCGGCCTTGCAGAAGCTAAGGAGCGCCTGGCTGTAAGACGCGACCCTGAAGCCGATTTTTCACAGGCCATCCTGACCACGGATACTGTCGAAAAACGGCTGGCCCTCAAGTTCGATCTAGGCGGCAGCACTGTCACCGTTGGCGCCGCCGCCAAAGGCTCCGGAATGGTGCATCCGAAAATGGCTACCATGCTCGGATTTATCACCACCGATGCCGCGCTCACTCCACAGGTACTTAAAAGAGCCCTGCGCTCGGCCACAGAACGCACTTTCAACATGATCAGCGTTGACGGCGACCGCAGCCCGAACGACAGCGT
>CAZSTM010000056.1:0-7628 GCA_964609635.1 uncultured Gemmatimonadales bacterium | reverse complement strand
CCTCGCCTTTCATGGTATGCTGCTGATGGCTTGCAAGACCCTGGCCCGCAAGATTGCGGCCGACGGCGAGGGAGCCACGCGGCTGGTGGAGATCAAGGTGGTGGGTGCGCAAAGTTACCAGGCCGCCGAGCAGGTGGCCCGCTCGATCGCCAACTCGCCGCTGGTCAAGACCGCGCTCCACGGAGCCGATCCCAATTGGGGCCGCATCATCTGCGCCGTGGGCTACAGCGGTGTGCCGGTCCAGACGGATCGTATCGATATCTATTTCGGCAAGTTGAAAGCCGCCGACAGCGGGATTTTTACCGGGGTGGCCCAGGAAAAACTTGCGCAGGAGCTGAATAAAAAAGAAATTACCCTGACAGTGGACCTTAACCAGGGATCGGCCCAGTGCGTTTTCTGGACCTGTGATTTTTCATACGACTATGTCCGTATCAATGCGCTCTATCATACGTAGTGCTATAAGATAAGCACAACTTGAAGTAGAACACAGTATACAGCAGCCAGTCTTCATAAACGGCGCGGCTCACAAGGAAACAATGGAAATAATAATATTTTCGTAGGGGCACGGCATGCTGTGCCCCTACCGGACATTTATTTCCGGAGTAGAAGTCATAATATTATAGGTACAATGCGTGCCGTGTCCTTACACCAGTAACAAACAACTAGAAACCAGCAACTTTTCCACTTTGTGTCTCTGTGCTTTTTAACTGCTGTTCCACCATTCAAGATGGAGTCACCGATATGTCGAGTCACCGTAAGCTGTTCATTCCCGGACCGACCGAGG
Organism: uncultured Gemmatimonadales bacterium; assembly: GCA_964609635.1. Taxonomy (GTDB): domain Bacteria; phylum Gemmatimonadota; class Glassbacteria; order GWA2-58-10; family GWA2-58-10; genus JAFGTO01. The sequence continues at coordinate 6,844 of CAZSTM010000056.1, read as the reverse complement.
TTCTACCCGAGGTGCGAGCCGAGCTCAGCCGCCCGATGATCGGCCACCGTTTCCCTGAATGCGCGGAGCTGATTGCCTCGATCATTCCGCCGGTTCAGCAAATGCTCTACACCAAGAACATGATCTTTCTCTCCACCAGCAGCGGCACCGGGTTGATGGAGGCGGCCGTGCGCAACTGTGTCAGCCAAAGCTGCCTGTCGTTTGTGAACGGCGCTTTCGCCAAGCGTTTTTTTCAGATTGCCGTGGCCAACGGAAAAGAGGCCATACCGGTCGAGATCGAGTGGGGCAAAGGGTTTTCCGGTCAGATGGTGGAGCAGGCCCTCCAGCAGCATAAGGTCGATGCGATCACCCTGGTGCACAACGAGACCTCCACGGCGGCGATGAGCGACATTGAGGGAATCGCCGAGGTAATGAAACGCTACCCCCAGGTGAGTTTCCTGGTCGACATGGTCAGTTCCATGGCCGGAGTCAAGCTCGAGATCGACAAGCTGGGAGTGGATGTGGCCCTGGCCAGCGGGCAGAAAGCCCTGGCCTTACCGCCGGGGATCGCGGTGGCCGCAATCAGTGAACGCGCCATGGAGAAAGCCCGCACGGTCGAAAACCGCGGTTTTTATTTCGACTTCCTCAACGTGGAAAAGAACTACGCCAAAAATCAGACCCACATCACCCCTACCATTCCTCATCTCTATGCCATGAAAAAACAGATGGAGCTGATTATCAATGAGGGCCTGGAAAACCGCTGGCAACGTCACGCCCAGATGGCCGAAAGGGTTCGCTCCTGGGCCGAGGAGCATTTCGAAATTTTTACCGAGGAAGGTTACCGTTCCCAGACCCTTACCTGCATCGCCAACACGCGGGATATCAACATTTCGGAGATGAACAAGAAGCTGGCCGAACGCGGTATGGTCCTGGGCAACGGCTACGGTCCGCTCAAGGATAAAACCTTCCGCATCGCCCACATGGGTGAGCTGACCATGGCCGATATCGATGAGCTGCTGAGGGCGATCGATGAAATTCTGGGGTTTTAGCTCGAAGCCTTGAAAAATTCTGTAGGCTCGCCGGCGGATACCCGTTTCCGAGTAGTCAGGCATTAAACTTGCACTCGGTGGGTATCCGCTGTTATTTTACAGGTGATTTTAAAAACCGATCAGCTGTCGAGCCGGGGAGAAAAGCAATGGCTGAAATCGAAAAAATCGGCTTTATCGGTACCGGCAAAATGGGCTCTGCGCTGATCGAGGGAGTTTTGAAAGCCGGACTGGCCGAACCGTCCGGGGTTTTTTTCTCGGAGATCAGCCGGGAGGCGGTCAAGCGCTGCCGCGAGAAGTTCGGTATCACCGCGCTGCCGGCCGAACAGCTTGCCGCCGAATGCCACGTGGTGGTGCTATGTGTCAAGCCCCCGGTGGTGATTCCGGTTATCCGGCAGATTGGCTCGGCGCTCGGGCAGCAGAAGCTGGTTGTTTCGGTGGCTGCCGGGATAACCACCCGCGCGATCGAAACAGAGCTTGCGCCCGGGGTGCCGGTGGTGCGGGCCATGCCGAATATCGCCGCCACGGTCTCGGCCTCGGCAACCGCCCTCGCCGCCGGCAGCGCAGCCAGGAAAGCGGACCTTGAACTGGCCCGCCGAATCCTGGCCTCGGTGGGCCTGGTTGCAGAGTTGCCGGAAGAGTTGCTCGATGCAGTCACCGGGCTTTCGGGCAGCGGACCGGCTTATGTCTTTCTTTTTGCCGAAGCTCTGATCAGCGGAGCGCTCAAAGTGGGGCTGCCGTATGCCGAAGCAAGGGCTCTGGCGGTGCAGACTCTAAAGGGTGCGGCGGCCATGCTGGAGGCGGACCCGGACTTGCATCCGGCCACCTTACGCGATGCGGTCACCACGCCCGGAGGAACCACCATCGCCGCTTTGCACGAACTCGAACAGAAGGGTTTCCGCAATGCGGTGATCAGTGCTGTCGAGGCCGCTGCAAGACGTTCGCGTGAACTGGGTGAAGGCGGAAAAAAGTGATAAACTTCCGAGTCGCTCGGCGCTCTCGATAAAGGAGGAGTAATGGCCGAAAAGCTCAAGGTGGGGTTACTGGGTTACGGCACCATCGGCTGCGGAGTGATCAAGCTGTTGACCAAATCGAACCTTGACATTGCCGGGGAAGTGGAACTGGTCAAGGTCGCCGATATCGATCTGGAACGGCCGCGGGAGGTCCAGGTGGACCGGAGCCTGCTGACCGCAGATACTGAATCAGTAGTCAGAGATCCGGAGATAGATGTAATTATCGAGCTTATCGGCGGGATTGACCATGCGAAGAAATATGTGGAGACAGCCCTGGAGCTTGGCAAAGATGTAATCACCGCCAACAAACACCTGGTGTCGGCTTATGGGGACGAGCTTTTCAAGATCGCGGAAAAGAACGGGGCGAGTCTTCTTTTCGAGGCCAGTGTCGCCGGCGGAATGCCGATTATCAAAATCCTGCGCGAGGAGCTCTCCGCGGACGAAATCTACTCGATCAATGCGATTCTCAACGGGACCTGCAACTATATCCTTACCCGCATGGAGCAGCAGCCCGGCATGAGCTGCGAGCAGGCCGTGGCAGAAGCCCAGGCCAAAGGGTTCGCCGAAGCGGACCCCACCCTCGATATCAGCGGCATGGACACCGCCCAGAAGCTTTCCATTCTAGTACGCAAGGCTTTCCGCACTCGTATCAGGCCGGATGATATCAGCCTGAACGGTATCACCGAGCTGGACAATGTCGATGTCTATACAGCCGGCCAGATGGGATACCGGATTAAACTTATCGCCCGCGCCAGTAAGGAAAAAGGCAAACAGGCGGTCTGGGTAGGCCCGGCACTGATCCCCGCAGACTCGATCATGGCTCAGGTCAAGAACGAGTTCAACGCCGTAATGATAAACAGCATGGCCCACCACGAGCACACCTATATCGGCAAGGGAGCGGGAATGATGCCCACTGCGGGCGCGGTGGTCAGCGACCTGTACGCCCTGCTGGGCAAAAGCAGAATTCGCACCTGTTTCGCAGAGCCGCGGCTTGACCTGCCTATATTGAACCGAGATGAGGTATGCTGCAGGTTTTATCTTCGCCTTACGGTGGTCGACCGGCCCGGAGTGCTGGCCTTGGCCAGTAAGGCCCTGGCCGCGCGGAGTATCAGTATCGCCTCTGTGCTGCAAAAGGAGACCGATGAGGACCCCGAGCGCGGAGTGCCCCTTTTGATTACCACCCACGAAACCACCGTGGGCCGGGTCGCGGAAGCAATCAGCGAGATCGATAAGGACCCTATTACCCTGGAGCCCACACGAAGTTTACCCATTATGGATGTGCTTTAGCACGCTTTGGCGGAAGCAGAGCGGTTTGACCCTTGCAAAAGTGTTGAGAAAACAAAACAGCGAGTCTCAAAATTAATATTCCGTCCCTGGAGGAACCTGGATGTACGAGCCGAGAGTAAGAACCAGGAGCATGGAAAGGTTTGTTTGCAGTCAAGAACCTCCCAATCGTTCCGAGTCTCTCTTAGGAGACAGTGCGCGGCGCCTTAAAATTTCAAAGGCAGCCCTGGAACAGATCGAAAAACCTTACACTTTCATCTATCAGCGCCTGCCCGTGGAGGTTGAGGGCGAAGTTATCAACATCAGCTCCGGCATCGTGCTCCACAACCGGGCTCGGGGACCATACAAGGGAGGGATACGCATTGCTCCTGATGTCAATATCTGGGAGACCAATGAGCTGGCCCGGCTGATGACCCTGAAAACCGCCCTGGCAGACCTGGAGCTCGGCGGGGGTAAGGCCGGAATCCGGGTGAATTTCGAAAAGATATACGGCCTGTTCAAGGATAAGTTTAAGCTGGGTTTTCACCCGTTCTGCGACATGCTCAAAGACCATATCATGAAAGAGTTTGTAGACCATTTTGTCGAACGCGGCCTGGTTCGTATCTATATTCCGGCTCCGGACATGGGCAGCTCGGGACGTGAGATGATGCTCTTCTATAATAGGACCCACGATCCGGCCGTGGTAACCGCCAAGCCCGAGGGAATCGAGGGCTGGCTCCCGGGCCGTCACGAGGCCACCGGTTTCGGCACGGCTTATGCGATCCTCAAGTACCTAGAACAAATAGGAAAAGACCCCTCCGACATTACCGTGGCCGTTCAGGGCTTCGGCAATGTGGGCTCTCATGCGGCGTACTATCTAAATGAGTTCGGCTGTAAGATACAGGCGGTAGCCGACCTCTACGGCGGAGTACATCACAAAGAGGGTATCGATGTGGTGGAGCTGATGGAGTATGCTCGTGAACACCGGACCGTTAAAGGCTATGATGCTAAGCGAACGATAGATAACAAGCGTTTGTTCCGGATGCCGGTGGATGTCCTGATACCTGCGGCCAGCGGCCATGTGATCGATAAAAACAACTGTGATAATCTCGGAGTGCGTCTGCTGGTGGCGGAGGCGGCCAATATGCCTGTTTCCTTCGAGGCGTTCCTGCGGCTCAGAGAGAAGGGTATCGAGCTGCTGCCCGATAACTACGTTAATTCAGGGGGCGTGATCGCCTCGGACCTTGAGTATAAACAGGGAGTAGGAGGGGTGCGTTTCAGCCGCGAGGAGGTGTTCGAACACCTGCGCCGGCGCTTCGATATCATGTTTGAATCCATGCTGGAGGTAAAAAAACGGGCCGGAAGCTTTACCCAGGCTGCCTGCGATATCGCGCTTAAGCGGATTTATCAGGCGATGAAAACCAGAAGTCTGATTTGACGGTGGGTTTAACCGGCTGCTGAAATAATTTTCCGATTCAGATTGATTTTTACGCACAATCCCGCAGGGGCACAGTATGCTGTACCCCTTGTCTATTATTTTAAAAAGCCCGTCGGTGTTAATCGAACCAGACGGGCTTTATCTTTCGGGAAGATTATAATACGCCTTTTTTCCTGATGCTCCAAAGGCCTCCATCGACATTTCGTATTATTCGCTCTCCAGCGCCCCTTCGCTGCTGCTGGAGGATTATTCTTGTCTTTCTCTCTGTTCCAGGAAAAAATCATCCAGCGCGGCTTCCATTTCCAGCTTCTGAAGGTAAAGCAGGCCCACCAGAATCTCGCCCACTTTCATTTTATCCCGCTGCTGACGTCTTAACAGATCGGTAAGCTGCTTGTCGTTGATCAGGCACAGCAGTTTCGCAGTCTCGCCGAAGGGTTCCTTAAGCATATGCTGACGGTCCAGGATGTCGTAAAGCTCCGCCACGGTGATGATCTCTTCCATGGTGGCCATTGTGCCCAGGCGGCGATTTATCGCCCTCTGGATGGCCAGGGCGTCTTCGAGCTGCTCCTCGGTGATCAAACCCTTATCGATCAGATATTCTCCGAATCGCCTCTTGATAACGGTGGTGGTGTCTTCCCCCTTCGCTTTTTTCCTTTCCGTCATATACGCTTTCCTTTTCAGGGGATAGCAGATTTGCTGATTTTCTTTCCACTTAGCAGCGTGTTGAAAGAACCCGGTACTTCCCCGGCTATCCTCACTTCTGTTTCTACCCTTCGGTTTTGTCCCCCACACGTTCCTCGTTCCGCGCGATTACGGCCAGCTTACGCTGCGTCCTTTTCAGGCGCTTGCGAAGAGCCCGCAGGCTGCTTGCATCCTGATCCGCTCCCTCTGCGGTCAGCCTGGCGATCTCCTCTTTATATTTTTCTATCTTTTTTTTCAGCATCTGTTTGGTAACCAATTCTCTCTCCTGTAGTTGTTGTGAGCTATTTCCCCTTGCCGGTAAAGAATTTAAATCAATTCCACCTGAATTTTCAAGATAAATCTTGTCTTACGGCGGATTTTTTTGTTTTTTCTCTTGACTTTCGCTTTTTATTCGCTTATAATAAAGCAGATTTTCGCTAAATTTTCGCCGGAGAGGGCTGTCTGTTTTAATGGGGCTGTCCGCTTTAATGTCGAATAGAATTCCCGAGAGATTTGCTGCGCTGAATTGAATAGCGAGCGAATATTAATGATCAAAAAAACCTTAACCATCGAAAATTCCCGGCAGCTTGCTGCGGGGAGTCTTCGATTTGAACTACTTTGTCTCTTAACACTATGTGCCCTTACAGGTTTTGGGGTGGAGCTCTTTGTGCCTATGTCCCTTTGTGCCTGATTTTCATTCTGACTCCTGAGTAGTGAATTCTGTGTTCTTTGTTAATCGATAAGGAGGGATCATGTACTTGACTCGGCGCCAGAAGCAGATCCTGGATTTTATCGGAGAGCATATCCGCGCCCGCGACTATGCGCCCAGTATCGAGGAGATCTGCTCACAGTTCGGGCTGCGTTCGACCGCCACGGTGCATAAGCACCTGTCCAACCTGCAGGCCAAGGGATTCATTCGCCGGACCTCCAACCGCAGCCGCGCGATCGAGCTGTGCCGCGCGCCGGTGCCTTTTTCCGCCCCTGCCGGGGCGGTCACCGTGCCCCTGCTGGGCCGTATCGCAGCAGGCCGTCCGATCGAGGCGGTGGAATACCCCGAGGAGATCGAGCTGCCGGAGGGCATGGTCCGCGGAAAAGAAACCTATGTGCTCAAGGTGGTGGGAGATTCGATGATTGATGAGCAGATCCGCGATGGGGACTATGTGATCGTGGAGCGCAGCGATACGGCCGGCGACGGCCGGATTGTAGTGGCCCTGATCGATGGGGGGGAGGTGACCCTGAAGCGTTTTTACCGTGAGCCGGACGGCAGCGTTCGCCTCCAGCCGGCCAATGTGAACCTCTCGCCGATCATCCTGCGCCGGGGTGAGCTCAGGATCCAGGGAGTGGTGATCGGAGTGCTGCGCAAGTACGAGTAGGGACATCCATGATAAGTTAAGTCAAGGGGAAAACGGAGATTTCCCTTAACC
>CAZSTM010000055.1:0-13390 GCA_964609635.1 uncultured Gemmatimonadales bacterium | reverse complement strand
CCTCTGGGCACGCCGCGAATCCCTAGCTGGAACCGGGTAGCCGCCGCCGATCCCGCATACATGGAAAAGATTGTCCAAATTGTCGAGCAGGATATGCAAGAAGCCGGCTACTGAAACAGGTGCCTGCTCTCGAGAAATCGCTCGATCCATTCATCCATTCATTCCATCACGCTCGAGGTGTTCGTATTATGCGAAGAATTTCACTTGTCTTTTGGGTTCTCGCCCTCTGCGCGGCCGGCTCATTGACCTGGTCCGCCCCCTTACTTGCCTGGATCCACCTCTCAAGCAAATACGGCGACCTGCCCGCACCCGGCCGCTCCGTCCAGCAGACCGCTTCCCTGGTTCTGGACCTCGACAAGGACGGGCTTGCGGACCTGGTTATCGGCTGCCGTAAAGCTCCACCCTCGATGGTCTGGTACAAGCGTGCCGCCGTCGGCTGGAGAAGACTCCCCATCGACACCACCACCCTGGCTATCGAAGCCGGGGGAGCGTATTTCGACATCGATTCCGACGGCGATCTCGACCTGGTGATGGGTGGAGATGCCAGCAGCAGTAAAGTCTGGTGGTGGGAAAACCCTTATCCGGATTACAGCGAAACCAGGCCCTGGAACAGGCGTGAAATAAAATCGGGGGGTGATACCAAGCACCACGACCAGATATTCGGGGATTTCGACGGCGACGGAGAGGTGGAGCTGGTTTTCTGGAACCAGAATGCCCGGACCCTGTTCCTGGCGGAGATTCCCCGCGATCCAAAAACTGAACGACCCTGGCAGCTGGTTCCCATCTACTCCTGGAATCCGGAAAAAGAGGATGTCCCGGATGCCAAAGCCGACAGGTGGAAACGGAGCAATGAGCACGAGGGGCTGGCCGCGGCGGATATCGACGGGGACGGTAAGCTCGACATCGTGGGCGGAGGGCGATGGTTCAAGCACGAAGACGGCAATAAATATTCGGTCGAGGTAATCGACGCTCTGGAGTCATTCACCCGCACCGCAGCCGGCCAGCTTGTCAAAGGCGGAAGACCGGAAGTTGTACTGGTGATCGGGGACGGTGTCGGACGCCTGAAATGGTACGAGTATCTCGAAGATCGCTGGGTCGGTCGTGATTTGACAGGTCACGATATAGATCACGGGCACAGCCTGCAAGTGGCGGATATCGACGGCGACGGCAACCTGGATATTTTCTGCGCCGAGATGAACCTCGACCTGAGCAACCCGGATGCCGCCTCCCGGGTTTTCCTGGGAGATGGGAAGGGTGATTTCACCACCACGGTGGTTTCCCGGGGTTTCGGCAACCACGAATCGAGACTGGGCGACCTGGACGGAGACGGTGACCTCGACATCCTGGGCAAGCCTTATAACTGGCAAACTCCCCGGCTGGATATCTGGCTGAATCAGAGCCGGGCTGCTCTAACCGAGGCCGGGATACCTTTCGAACACGTCATAATCGACGACCACGGTCCCGAGAACCCGCACACTAAAACCATCGGCGATATTAACGGAGACGGGTATGTCGATGCCCTGGCGGCCGGCAGCAGCGGCGGTCCGCTCTACTGGTACGAATCTCCAGCCATGAGCCGCCACCTTATCGCTCCCTCCGGCACCTGGAGCTGCGATGCCGAGGTGGCCGATGTGGACGGCGACGGCGACAATGACCTGATTATTTCTGAGTATTATCAAAAGAATCGCCTGGAATGGTATGAAAATGCCCGAACAACGGCGGACTCGGCCGGTGAAAGGTGGAAGCTCCATATAATCGGCGCTCCCCGGGCGCATGATATTGAGGTGGCAGACCTGGATGCCGACGGTGACCTGGATGTCGTCTCACGAGGCCAGAGCGGGTTCGGAGCAAACGAAGGCAACCGGATAGTCCTCTGGCGACAGGATGGTCCCGACTCCTGGGCTCAGATTATTATTCCCTGCCCTCACGGAGAGGGCCTGGCCCTGGGCGATTTGGACCGTGACCATGATCCTGACATAGTAATCGGCCTGCACTGGTACGAAAATCCAGGAGATCTTGAAAGTAACGGGTGGACCGAGCACTTTATCTGCGATAGACCGGGGGATATGGCGGTGGATGTTGGCGATTTGAACGCCGACGGCCGGCTGGATGTGGCGGTAACACAAAGCGAGGGCAGTTTCAGAATGTCCTGGTTCGAAGCCCCGATCGAGATACGCTCAAACCGGCCCTGGGCCGAACATGTAATCGACTCCCGGCTGGATAAGGCGCACAGCCTGCGCATTGGCGATATGGACCTCGACGGCGATCCGGATGTGGTCACTGCCGAGATGCACCAATCGCCGGACCCGGACCGGGTGCTGGTCTATCTCAACACAGGCGGCGGCCTGAAATGGAAGAAACAGGTGGTGGCCTCCACCGGCTCGCACAACCTGAGGCTGGCGGATTTCGATAGGGACGGCGACCTGGAAATATTCGGCGCGAACTGGAAAAGCGCTCCGGAGGCGAAATTCGCCCCGGTGGAAATGTGGCGCAACCGGCTTAAAAGTGAGCCGAAGCTTGGACTCGACTCCTGGGAGCGCCATGTGATCGATCCCGAGAAGCCCTGGAGGGCGGTGTTTATCACCTCGGCCGATATCGACGGCGACGAGCTGAAGGATATTGTTACCGGAGGCTGGTGGTATAGTAATCCTGGCTCTCCCGGTGGGAACTGGACCCGTCATGAGCTCGGCGACTCTCTGCTTAACATGGCCGCAGTGTACGATTTCGACGGCGACGGCCTTCCGGATGTTCTGGGCACCTCGGGCAAAGGCTCCTCATCCAGCGCCTCTTTTTTCTGGGCCCGCAACCTGGGAGCAGGCCGCTTCACCCTCTACGGCAACATCCCGCAGGCGGAAGGCGATTTTCTGCAGGGCGTGGCGATTTCACGCTTTATCGAAGGCTCTCCGCACGAGATTGTGCTTTCCTGGCATAAAGCAGATATGGGGCTGCAGATACTCAGCCTGCCGGAGGACCCCGTGGCGCACAACTGGTCCTGGCGCAAGCTGTCCGAAACTTCCCTGGATGAGGCCCTCTCGGCCGGCGATATCGACCTGGACGGCGATACGGACCTGCTCCTGGGCACTGTCTGGCTGCGCAACGACGGTTCCTCGTGGAGCGAGCATACCCTGTACGAAACCCGGGCCAGCCCGGACCGCAACCGCCTGGCCGATATCGACGGGGACGGTTTGCCGGATGCCGTGGTGGGCTACGAGGCCATAAACATTGCAGGCAAACTGGCCTGGTACCAAAACCAGCCGCCTCACACCGCCGGCTGGAAAGAGCATGTGATTGCCGAAGTGGTGGGCCCGATGAGCCTCGACGTGGCGGACCTTGACCGCGACGGCGACCTGGATGTGGTGGTGGGAGAGCATAATTACGCCGACCCTGCAAAAGCCGGGCTGTTTGTTTTCGAGAACGCCGACGGGCGCGGCCATAAATGGATTGCCCACCCGGTCTACACCGGGGACGAACACCATGACGGCGCGCAGGCGGTGGACATCGACGCCGATGGAGACCTCGACATAATCTCTATCGGTTGGGAGAACCCGGCGGTTGTCCTTTACGAAAACAAAGCCCTGGCAGGGCCGGATCGAGAATAAAAAGCCGGATTGTCCTCCTCAAAAAAAAAGTTGTTCCAGAACCCTGAGGTAAAGCAGTTTCTCAAAATCCGGAACCTATCAGTTACTCCGCTGCCGGAGATCACTGCTCAACCGTATTGACTTTTTATCCAGCTTATGGTAGTTTCATGAAAATTAAACTTTCGGCAGACCAACTAGTGGAAAAAATCGAGCGATAAATATGGGCATTCTATCTTTGGAAGGTGAATATATCACCATACAAGGGCTTGATAACATCGTCAAGTTCACCCGCTTTGATTCGGCCGATGTGCAACAGTTTATGGATGGGCTGGAACTGGCCGAGGACCTGAAATCCCACACCGGCATGACCCTTTACACCAAGGATACGGAAGTTTCCCATGATCGGATCGCCAAGCTTGTTCGGCTTCGCGAGTCTAACCCCGATGTTGATTTTGATTTCATAATCAAACGCAGTGAAACACTATTCGAAAAATTCCGTAAAGAGATCAAAGACCGGGTGCTGGCTCAGCTGAAGCGCCGTCAGACCACCAAAGTTTTCAAGGATCTGATGGTGGTGGTCGTCGGCAAGATCGAATCGATCATGGATCAAATCCTGGCCGATGAAAATGTCACCCTGAGCTTGTATCAGATACGCTTTATTTGTGAAACGGCGCAATCTCCTAGAGCGAATTTCTTTGCCGACCATTCCATTAACATGGCACTGTTCTGTCTGGCGATCGCCACCTCCAACAAGATGGAGGAGTTTATCGGCAAAGATAACGCGAAGCTTACCGAAATTGTCAAAATCGCCCTCTTCCATAATTATGGTGCCTTGCTCAGGATCGACGAAATTCTGGAATTATCGGGAGATAAGCGGATCCAGAAATACCGGGAAACCAACCTCAAGGGTCTGGACAAGCTTGCCCCTTTGAAACTCAGTTATGATTCGATGATGGGTATTCGCGGCCTTCACGACTACCATACAGGCCGTCGAGATTTTATCGGCAAGCTGGAAGGTCCTGAACTTTTTGCAAATATCCTCGTTGTGGCGGACATATTCCTGCAAAATGAAAGCGGCCTGTTTACCGAGCCCACGGGGGCTAGGACTGTGGTGGACAACATGAATGTCAAGGCCATGGCCAAGGAATTAAATGATGTGGTGATTCAGGCCTTGACCCTGGGCCTCAACCTTACCGACATTTTCGATTTCTACGCCGAGCTGGACAGGCTGATCAACAAGTGTCCCTACGAATCGGCCGTGCCTTATCCGCTGACCGGCTTTAAAAGCTCAACTATTTTCGTCTGTAAGAAAAAAGTCACCAAATGCTCTTATCTGGAATTGTCGGTGAAAGCGGTCAACCTGATAACCAAGCTCGGCGAGCTGCAGGCGGGAGAGTACAATCGCTGCAAATTATTAACACCGGAGTTGATGTCGTTCTATGATGAACACTACGATGAAATAAAAGAAAGCGCCTCCGAAAAGTCAAAATCCGAATCGGCCGGGCCCCTGGCGGCACCTAAAAAACCCGTCCCCTCCCCCCAACCCTCTCCGGCTGGGAAACCTGCCCAGACCGACAAACCCCCACAGGCCGGGAAACCGGAAAAGTCCTGATTTAACCGCCGAGTGACTGTGAAATAAATTCCCGGTGTACGGCTACAGATAATTTTCAGCCGCATCCAAACATATCCCCCTGCAGTTTACATTTCCCGAATCAAGCCTCGATCTCTCGGGCAGCCGGCGCAGGCGGCTTTGTCTGATTGCCGCCCGGGTTTCAAGTTGGACTGGAGATTCTTGCAGGTCGGCAGGCAAAAAACCGGTCCCTTTGTGCTGCAGGTGGCGGGAATCCTGAGCGGCTTTCTCAGCCGGCTTTCAGGAGTTTTTCCAGGTTTGAAACCACACGGCTCAGGTACTCTTCGGCCATCGCACTGTTGTGAACCCCTTTACTGCCATCCGCGGCAAAAAGATCCAGGGCAGCCCATGCGGCGCGAATAGTTTCATTTTCAGCCCGGCCGAGTTTGGCCGATTCCAGTCGACTCAGCAGGGATTCGATCTCTTCCAACATCTCGCCGGTGGAACTCTGCCACTGTGAAAGCAATTCATCATAGCCCTCCTCGTGGCAGCCCACGCAAACCTGTCCTCCGGGGCGCACAATCCGGTCGTTCTCGTCAACATGGCAGCCGCGGCAGCCGATTTCAGCCTCGAACATTACATCCTTGGTGCCTGCTGCGAAAGCGGTTCCCTCATAGACAGATTGCTGGGTTTCGTGGCAGGGGGCACAGGTTTCCTCGGCGATTCTCTCGGGTTGGTGGTGGCAGCTCAGGCAGTCCTGTCTGCCTAATATCATTTCCCCGTGAACTCTCATATTGGAGTGGCAGGCCTTGCAATCCAGCCCTACATCTTTCAGGTGGCGCCGGTGCTCGAAATGAAGCCCGAAGACCTGTACGGTTACCTCTTCGATCCCTGAGTGGCAGTTGGCGCATTCGGAAGGAACAACCTGGTCGGACCAGGGATAAACAGGCAATTGATAGCCCGAGCCTGCAGCTTGTAAGGCGCTACCCAGGCTGCGGTAGGCGGCCTGGAGCAGTTTGTCGGCGTAAGTGATATTGTGCACGCTCTTTCCGTATTCCACCAGTTGATAGTTGTATCTGGCGTCTTTCAAGGCTTCAATTGCAGCCTGGGCGGACTTTGAGGTAGAATCCACTGTGCTTAATTCCCGCTCTACCCGCCGGATAGCCTTGCCGATATTTTCCAGCCGCTGCTCGGTCGAGGCTTTCCAGGCCGCCAGAAGCTCGCTGTAGCCCGAGCCGTGGCAAGGCTCACAGGATTCGCTTTTAGCCACGACGCTTTGCCCGGCGGGTTTGAAGCCATTGAAATCCTGGTGGAACACATGGCAGGCCATGCAGTTGAGCCCTCCCTCGAACATCGGGCTGGGGTGGTTCGCTGTATTCCGTCCGCCGGTGCCCACAAACAATTGTTCCTGGGCCTGATGGTAATCCGGGTGGCAGGACCGGCAGTCCGGTTTGACAGAAGCGCTGCGGGAAACACTCTGGCATTCCACCTTGTGCCGGGTAATGTGATTGTAGTGGATGAACTCGGTATCGTTGTAACGCTTCAGGCGATCCTGCTCGAAATGGCAGTCCATGCAGCCTTCCAGAGGCACTGCACCGTCGCCCACCACCATCTGTCCGTGGCACTTCTGGCAGGATATGTTACGCTCTACGATCAGCCTGTGATCGTAACTCACCTGGCGCTGGGCCGTCTGAACCGGGGCTTCGTGACAGTGAGTGCAGCCGGGCGAGGCCTCGGCTTCTTTTCCCTTGAAATGGCAGAGAAAGCAGGTGGTTTCGGTTACCGTGATGTGGTCTCCCTGAACGATCTGCGAGTGGCAGCTGGTGCAGCGCAGTTTCTTCCCCCGGCGAAGCTCGACCAGGTGGGGGGTGTGGTCGAAAAGTATCTCCTCCTTGAACTTTACCGTGCCCTGAAGCAAACGCTTTTCATGGCAGCCTGACCTGAGGCAGCTCTCATCGGGGATCTCCGCCCAGGGCTTGGACCTCCTGTAGCTCTGGGTGGTATATTTAAACAGCTGTTCCAGTCCCTTGATCTTGCCCTCGAAGGTCGAAAGAATCCCCGGCTCGTAATGGCAGATGATACAGTCCACATCCTTGTGCGAAGAGCTCTTCCAGGCCAGGTAGAACGGCTCCATGTAGTGGCAGGTGTTACAAAATTCAGAGCGCGAGGTGTATTCCATCGAAGCGAAAAGGAATAGAATAAGACCGATCGTTCCTAGCATAACGGTGAGAGCGAGACGTTTTTTGGTTTTAGTTTTAAACATAATGATTTTTATCAACATTCCTTTATGATATTAAAATCGAAAATTCAGCCCTCTCAGTTCACACATCCTATCGCCGATAATTACCTCAGATATGAAAACGATCAAGAATCGGGTTTTTTGTCTGAAATTAAGAAAAATAATTTTGTTTCCCGTTTACCGAAACCGGGTAAACGTAGTGGATTTACACAGCGCGGTACCTTTATCTGGATTGGGATATTGTCTGCAATTCTGGAGCCTTCCGTTGGGGGGTGAATCTCAGCAAGCTAATCTCTAATTCCCCTCTGAGATTCCTGCCGGTTCAGGGGGTAAGCAGCCGGACAACCATCACTGTAAATATCGCTCCGGCCAGCACCAGCCCCACGCCGAAAGCGAGGAAGCCGAAAGTCTTGACTATGGGCTGCCAGCCTTCCCACTCGTCTCCCACTTTCAGGCTTTCGAGCTCGCCTTGTTTTTCCAGGCGCTCCAGCCAGCCCGCACGTTCCTCCTTGAGCTCGGCCAGCGAGATCTTGCCGGAGAATATCACCGTGTCCATGGGGAATTTCTCGATCCTGAAATGGACGTTGAAGAAATGGAAGGTAAAAATAAATCCGGCGGCCAGCAGAGCCTCATCGCTGTGGATGATCAAGGCTACGTTGATCACCCAGCCGGGCAGAAACAGGGTGAAGAGCTTCGGGAACCACATGATCAGCCCGGAAAAGCCGATGATCGCAATACCCCAGAACACGGCGAAATAGTCGAATTTCTCCCAGTAGGTCCACCTTTCGAACTTCGGCTTGGGCCCCCGGCCGAAGAACCACATCTGGTGGTCCCAGAAATCCTTGACATCGCGCCAATGGGGGATCAGTGAATCAGGACGAAACAGATAGTTGACAAGTGAGTATAAACTGAATTTTCCGCTGCCCTGGTCCTTTAAAGCCATCAATTTGGGAATCCAGCCTTTGATTAAATGTATCAGGTGAATAGCAAACACTCCGAACAGGATCAGGGCGGCGAAGCGATGCAAATAGCCCGCATTTCCCACTCCACCTAAAATTTTTATCAGTACTTTGGCCCACTCGGCGTGGAAAAATTTCAGCGGCAGGCCGGTTATCGCCAGAGTGGTGAAACTTATGATTATCAGGAAATGGAAGGACCTCTCCAGCGGGGTGAAACGCCGGTATATCAGCTCATCTTTTCTGACCTTTATCTTGGCCTCCATGAAGGTTTTGGAATCCCTGAAAAACAGAGCCAGCGAGCGTATAATCCAAAGCAGGGTATGCAGGCCGAAAAAGGAAAACACCCCTACCAGCAGGGTGGTCATCAGGATAAAGGTATAGAAAAGCTGGGGGTATTTTTGACGGTCGAAATAATTGGCGTGGGTGATGTAACCGGCGAAGTTGGCCCCGGCATTTTCGTGGCACTTTCGGCAGGTAGCCACCTTGTTGTCCGGATGGATGTAGGATTTCGGGTCCGAGGTTCGCACGATGTCGTGATGGCCGTGACAGTCGTAGCAAGCAGCAACATCGGTGGCCCCCAGAACCATGGCCTTGCCGTGAAAGGTCTCATGGTAGCGCTCGAGCATCTCCTTGTGGCACAGGCCGCATTTTTCATCGCTGTACTGCTTGTACTGTTTGGTCTCCGGGGCGATTATTCTATGTGACTCGTGGCAGTCGGTGCACACCGGGCCCCTCTTGTCTCCCTGTTCCACCAGCTGGCCGTGAATGCTTTCCCGGTATATCTCTTCAACCTTGGTGTGGCATTTGCCGCAGGTTTTGTAAACCCTCCGCTTGTAAATCGGCGAGGCCGGATTGGAAGCCACCTGAATGTTGTGGGTGCCGTGGCAATCATTGCAGGAAGGTGAAACAATCAGGCCGTCCTTGAGCAGGCCCTTGGCGTGCACGCTCTCGTAAAACATGGGAACTGCGTCCGGTATTCCGAACTCTCTCTTCTCCTGCAGCTCCTTGCTCTGGTGGCACCTGGCGCAGGTGTACATCAGGTTGAACTTATTAACCCGGCTTCGGCTGTCCGCGGCTGCGAAAATATCGTGACGGCCGTGGCAGGCGCTGCAATTTGCTACTTCCCGATCACCCATCTCCAGCAGCTGGCCGTGGATGCTGGTCCGGTAAATCTTCGCCTCATCTTCGTGGCATGCCGAGCAGTCGACCGTTTTCAGCGGAGTTTCCTGGCCGGGGTGGTCGAGCACTTCGAGGTCGCTGTGGCAGTCGGTGCAGGAAAATGCGCCATGGGACGAGCTTTCAAACAACTCCCCGTCAACATATAGGGAAACATTTTCGCCTTTTTCATCCTCGATGGTGAAATCGGTCTCACCGTGGCAGGCCAGACAATCCTCATTTTCCTGGGCGATGGAAGGGATCGCTTGAAAAAGCAAGAGCAGGCACAAGGCCGGTAGAACCTTTATGGAATTCAGATATCTTTGCATGATTTGAGCTTTTTAATAATTTTTCCGGACAAAGGAAAAAACCTTGAAAGTGCCCTTTTGTGGAAATTACTCCCGGTATCTTCCAACCTCGGGATCATTCAATTGTTTTCGTACCCGTTCGAGCATCTCCACAGGCAGGGCGGCCGAGCTACCGGCAAGAATGAATTCGAAGAAAACCCAGGCGAGCCCGACCGCCAACTTGAGTTGCCCAGGCATGGTAGCTCTACCTCCAGGATGAATTCAGTAAAAAGCATCTTCCATAATACAAAGTATCCCCCTGCCATCCGCTTTCAAGGCTGAGCCCGGCAGAGGGAGATTATCTATCAGTCAGTCAAATTAACACTCTTTTTTGTTTTGAACAATTTTTTGTAATTAGAACCCCATCCGTGATTTTTTGTGATCAACCGCCCGGCGACATGCGCATAAGGTGGTTCAACCGTCTTGTATTTTGCCTTGGCGGGTGTGTATATTAAGCATTGGATGAGGTTTTCTGCGAAAAAGTCCAGGCGTCCGGATGCCGTTCGGACCGGCCAGCTCACGGTCGGGAAACCAGCCATCCGGGCGCGGCGGAAATTAAGGCTTGGCAAGCGAGGTTGAATCGATTATTGTATTTGTTACCAAAATCACCGCCGATACGTTAGATATAATATGCCGGTGCGCCGGAGCCGCCTTTATTAATCGCCCGGCAGCTAATTCATAAACACTTTGACAGGGCAAGGAATGCCTCGGCCTGTCACCGTGATACCCAAGGCTTGACAAATGGGCCGCTTGATTGATTTCCACGGCAGGGTGCATACCTATCTGCGGGTTTCGGTAACCGACCGCTGCAACCTGCGCTGTGTCTACTGCATGCCGCCGCAGGGAATAGAGCCTAAGACCCTTGATGAAGGTATGAGTCTCGCTGAAATAACTCGCTTGTTGGAGATTTTTGTCCGGTCGGGAGTGAACAAGGTGCGTTTCACCGGCGGCGAGCCCCTGCTGCGAAAAGACCTGGTGAAACTGGTAGCCCGGGCCGCCGGGATTTCCGGCCTGAAAACCCTGGCATTGACCACCAACGGGGTGCTCCTGGCCAAACACGCCGCAGAGCTCAGGCAGGCCGGGATCACGAACCTTAATATCAGTCTCGACTCTCTCAGGCCTGAGAGATTCGCCCGTATAAGCCTGCGTGATTTTTTCCACCGCGTGCGTTCCGGCATAGATACCGCGCTCGAGGTGGGGTTTCCCCGGATCCGGCTGAACGTGGTGATTATCAGGGGAGTCAATGATGACGAGCTGATCGATTTCGTGGAGTTCGTCCGGGATAGGCCTGTCTGCGTGCGCTTTATCGAATACATGCCTTTCAGGGCGAACCGCTGGCACCGGTCGGGGTTTCTCTCTTTCGACCGGATGCGAACCAGAATCGAATCGCGTTTTCAATTGGTTCCCTGTGATTCAGGAAGTCCTGACTCCGAAACGGCCAAACAGTACCGTATTGAGGGCTTCCAGGGAACAGTGGGTTTTATCACCTCGCTTTCGGAGAAGTTTTGCGCCAACTGCAACCGTCTGCGCTTAACTGCAGATGGAAGATTGAAAACCTGTCTTTTTTATCCGGCCGAGGTGAATCTGATCGATCGGCTGCGAGGTGGAGAAAACGATGCCGAAGTCAGCGCGGCGATCACCCGTGCGGTCGCAGCCAAGCCCCAAACCCATCCTCCGCTGGAGCGCCTGATCTCTGAAGGTCAACGCTCGATGATAGAGATCGGCGGCTAGCAGATATGCGGGATATTTCCAAAAAGACAAATACCTTGAGGATCGCCGTTGCCACGGCCTCGCTGAAGCTCCGGCCCGGCACCCTGACCCTGGTGCGCCGGGGTAAAATACCCAAGGGCGATCCCCTCGAAGTGGCCAGGGTGGCTGCAGTGCAGGCGGCCAAAGACACCAGCCGTATCATTCCCTATTGCCATCCCCTGCCGCTGGATCATGTAAGTGTCGAGTTCTCGCTGGGCAGCAAAAGTATCGAGATCACGGCTGCAGTCAAAGCGATCCACAAGACCGGCGTGGAGATGGAGGCCCTGACCGCAGTTTCGGTGGCTGCGCTCACCCTCTACGACATGTTGAAAATGCTGGACGAGTCTCTGGAAATCGAAAATATTCGCCTGGTGGAGAAAACCGGCGGCAAGAGTGATTTTTCTGAAAAGCCCGCCGGTTCCATGAGGGCGGCTGTTCTGGTGATTTCGGATTCGGTCGCCGGCCGCAGCAGGCAGGATGAATCGGGCCGGCGGATAGTCGAGCGCCTGGAAGCCGAGGGATTCGAGACGGCGGATTTGCGGGTCGTGCCGGATAAACCCGAACAAATCAGGGAACATTTGATCGAGTATGCCGAACGGCTGAAAGTGGACCTGGTGCTGACCACCGGAGGAACCGGCCTGGGGCCGAGAGACACCACCCCCGAGGCGACTTCCGCCGTGCTGGAGCGCGAGGCCAGCGGTATAGCTGAAAGTTTGCGGGCCTACGGCCGGGAGCGCACGCCTTTTTCCATACTCTCCCGCGGCAGGGCGGGAATCCGCGGCCGGACCCTGATTGTCAACCTGCCCGGCTCGCTCAAAGCGGTAAACGAATCTCTCGACGCCCTTTTCCCCGCATGCCTGCATGCTGTATCCATGCTGCGCGGGAAGGGCCATCCGCCACCCGGGAAACCAGAGAAATGAAAAAGCGCGATACCGGCTGTCCCCTGCCGGATAACCGGCAACAGGCCGGGACAGATCACAGCCCGGGCAGGATCAAAGCTGTCTCGATCAGTGCCGTGCGCGGCGTGCCCAAATCGAATGTGAGCGCGGCGACTCTGGTGCCGGACTGGGGAATCGAGGGGGATGCCCACGCAGGCAGCGATCGCCAGGTGAGCCTTCTGGGTACGGAAAGTATCGAGAAAATCAGACGGCTGGGGGGCAATGTCCGGCCCGGAGATTTCGCCGAAAACATCACTACCGAGGGTATCGACCTTTGCGCTCTCAAGCCCGGCGACAAGCTCTCTGCAGGCGAGGCCGAACTCGAGGTCGTCCGGATCGGCAAGGACTGCCACGGCCGCTGCAGAATCTATGAACAGGTGGGCGACTGCGCCATGCCGCGCGAGGGTGTATTCGCCAGGGTGACAGCAGGCGGCCAGATAAAGCCTGGCGATCCGGTGAGGTTGATTGGCAGATAATTTGGCGAAAATACCGGCTGATTGGTTTTAACCCGGTTATTTACGAAAGATGGCGGGATTAAAGCCTAAGCAAGAAATTTTTCGACGCTTCTTAAAAAGAGGCGGTGTCATATTTCCCGATGATACAGTTGTCGCAGAAAAATGTGGTTACCGACATTGCCTAAGAAAAATCATGGGCGGCGAACGATCCTGAACCCTATGCCGAAGTTCCGGTAGCTGGGGCGGATCATGCAGCGGTTGGCAGATCGGCAGTAGCCAGCGTTATCGGGCCAACTGCCACCGCGAAGGACACGGTCGTGGCCGCATTTCGGTCCGGTAGGATTGCTGCCGGAGCTGTTGTTGTAGTTTTGATAGTACCAGTCGTTTGTCCACTCCCAGA
>CAZSTM010000054.1:0-13531 GCA_964609635.1 uncultured Gemmatimonadales bacterium | reverse complement strand
CGCGCCGGGCGGTCCGGGGCGCGACTGGTGGTAATCCAGCTCGACACCCCCGGCGGGCTGCTCGAAGCCACGCGGGAGATCGTAAAGAACCTGCTGGGCAGCAGTATCCCGGTGGCGGTCTATGTGGCTCCGTCCGGCAGCCGCGCCGGCAGCGCAGGGCTTTTTATAACCATGGCGGCGCATGTGGCCGCCATGGCGCCTGGAACCAATATCGGGGCCGCACATCCGATATCAATCGGTCCGGCCGGCGGTGACAGCGCTTCGGTGATGAATGAAAAGATCCTCAACGACACCAGGGCTTTTATCAAGACCATAACCAGCCAGCGCGACCGTAACCTGGCCTGGGCCGATTCGGCGGTGCGCTTCAGTGTTTCGATCACCGAGAAAGAAGCCCTGGAGCGCGGAGTGATCGACCTGGTGGCCGAAAGCGTGCAGGCGCTGGTGGACTCCCTGGACGGTCGCACCATCGCGCTGGGTTCCTCAGACACCACCACGCTTGCACTGGCCGGCGCCGAAATTGTCACTTACGAGTACAACTGGCGCTACAAAATCCTCGACCGCCTCAGCGATCCCAACATCGCCTACATCCTGATGCTGATCGGACTGGCGGGTCTGTATTTCGAGCTTTCCAATCCCGGTCTGATCCTGCCTGGAATCGCGGGGGGTATAAGCCTTATCCTGGCCTTTTTCGCCTTTCAGACTCTGCCCATCAACTATGCCGGAGTCTTGCTGATCATTTTTGCCATCATCCTTTTTATAGTCGAGATTAAAGTGCCGAGTTTCGGCCTGCTAACTCTGGGAGGGATCATATCCATGCTGCTTGGCTCCATTATGCTGTTCAAGGGTGTACCCTCGCCCACCATGCCGGATATGCAGGTATCATGGTCCGTGCTCCTGCCCTCGGTGGTGGCCACCGTGCTGTTTTTCATTTTCGTGGTGGGCAAAACGGTCCAGGCGCAGCGCAAGAAAGTCACCACCGGCGACGAGGGGCTGGTGGGAGAAGAGGGAGAAGCCCGCACCAGGCTGGCGCCTAAAGGCAAGGTTTTTGTCCACGGCGAAATCTGGAAAGCCACCAGCGCCGGCGGACCGATCAGGGCCGGGACCCCGGTGCGAGTGGTTGCGGTAAAGCGCCTGAGTCTGATCGTGGAGCCGGTCGAGTAAACTCAAGACCCCCGACTTCTAATCCATTGCCGAAAAATAAAGCTTAAAAATCCTGCTGCCGCCGTTCGAGCCTCGAACCCCCGAAGGCGGCAGAATACCATACATTATAAACTGGAGGTTCAAAATGCAGAGTTACCTAGCTCCCCTGTTTTTCCTGGTAGCGGCTTTCCTGATGCTGCTCTCCGCCATGATCAAGGTGGTCAAGGAGTACGAACGTGGCGTGATCTTCCGGCTCGGCCGCCTGCTCCCTCAGCCCAAGGGACCGGGACTGATCATCCTGATCCCGATGGTGGATCGCATGACGCGGATAAGCCTGCGCACCGTGGCCATGGATGTCCCCCCGCAGGATGTTATCACCAAGGACAATGTTTCGGTCAAGGTCAATGCCGTGCTCTTCTTCCGGGTGATGGAACCACGCAAAGCCGTGGTGGAGGTGGAAGACTACATATACGCCACCAGCCAGCTGGCCCAGACCACCCTGCGCAGCGTGCTGGGGCAGGTGGAGCTGGATGAGCTGCTCTCCAAGCGGGATAAGATCAACGAACAACTCCAGACCATCCTTGATGAGCACACCGACCCCTGGGGTATCAAAGTCTCCAACGTGGAGATCAAGCATGTGGACCTGCCCCAGGAAATGCAGCGGGCCATAGCCCGCCAGGCCGAGGCCGAGCGCGATCGCCGGGCCAAGGTTATCAACGCCGAGGGAGAATTCCAGGCCTCGCACCGCCTGGCCGAGGCTTCCGCCGTAATCGGCGATCACCCGATGGCCCTGCAGCTGCGCTTTCTGCAGACCCTGACCGAGGTCGCCGCCGAGAACAACAGCACCTTGGTCTTCCCGGTGCCCATCGACCTTTTCACGCCGTTTATAAAAGCGTATAAAGAAACGGCTGAAGCCAAAGAGAAAAGCTGACAACCGGGATTGAAGACTCCGGCGCAGCAAGCTGCCGGGAATCTTCGATGGTTAAGGTTTTTTTGATTATTACTATTCGCTCGCTATTCAATTCGACTCAACGGTAAAAGACCGGGGTAAATCCTTATCCTGCGAAGTGTGAGGGTTTTCGGGTAACCACATTCAGCCTGGATTATTCAACTAGGTCAGCCCGGGGGCGAGACTTGCCTCGCCCTTATACACTGGAATTTTAATAAGTTTATCCCGTGCAGTAGATCGAATAGTACGATTGTGAATAATTAGGGTAGGCAACTACCGAGGAATCTTAATTGATGCAAACCCAACGTCCTGCTTTAAGCGCGCTCTCGCCCAAGGCCAAGGGCTACGACCTGGTGATCGATTTCTTCTCGAATATCGGTCTTAGCCGTGAAGCCTCGATGTATCTGAAAATGTTCCGCAATATCTCTCCCTGGAAGTTCGCGGTGGTCTTGATCAGTGCGGAAACTCTGCGGCGCAGCTTAAAGGAGGTGGCTCTAGACCTGACCTACCTCTGCGGGTTGAACCTCTACCCGGTTATAGTCCTGGACAACCTCTACTCGGGCGAACACAGCCTGGTGCGTTCTTCCGAAGGCCCCCCGGTGCGGAAGTACAAGACCGGAACCCGGATACGCAGGCTGTCCCGGACCAACAGCCGTCTGGTGTCGGCAATCACCGCCGCCGGGGGACGGGCGATGAGTATCTACACCGAGCTGTTCGGCCTGGATACTCCGCTGCCCGAAGACCCCCGATTCGACTTTCGCCGATTGGTCGGCCAGCTCGACCCGGGGCCGATCAAGGAGGCGGTGCGCAGAAAAAAGATTCCGGTCATCTCCCCGGTGGTGATGGATACCGCCGGCCGGACGGAGGTTATTAACTCGGAAATAGTAGGCACCGCCCTGTGCTCATGCCTCCAGCCGCAGAAATTCATCGTGGTCAGCGAGCAGGGAGGAATCATAGACCGCCAGGGGGAGCTGATCAGGAACGTGATTCTAAGCACCGATTACCAGGGGCTTATCGACTCCGGGCGTCTGGATGAAGTCGCCCTGCGGCAGATGGAGGCCGCGGTAAGCCTGCTGCGCGAAGTGCCTAAACTGACCATTCAGATCACCTCCGCCGGCAAGCTGCTGTTCGAGCTTTTTACGGTCAAGGGCCAGGGGACTTACATCCGCGCCGGACATTCCATCCTCGCGGTCGATTCTTTCGAAGAGCTGCACATCCCTCGCCTGCACCGGCTGATTGAAGACGGTTTCGGCAAAGCTCTGGTCCCGGACTATTTCGACCAGCCGCCCCAGCGGGTGTTCTACGAGCGGAACTACCACGGGGTAGTGGTGGTCAAGCCGCTCAAAGGTGATATCTTTTACCTGGATAAGTTTGTCGTGGGACTCCAGTGGCAGGGAGAGGGAGTGGGCGGCCCTCTCTGGAGAGAGCTCACCAAGCACTATGATAAGCTGATCTGGCGAGCCAGTCCGGATAACCCTATTAACAGCTGGTACCTCGAGCAGGCGGATGGATTCCAGCGCACCGACCGGTGGAATATCTACTGGATCGGTTTGACTCCGAGCCAGGTGGGCGGCCTGATCTCGAAAGTGACCAAAATCAGACGTACGGTGGTTTGACCGAGCCCTCCGGATTTTCAGGTCGCATCCGTGACCTCCTCGGCTAAGGGCAGCTTGATGGTGAAACTCGTCCCTGCGCCCGGTTTGCTCTTGACATAGACCTCGCCGCGGTGATAGCGCAGCAGGTTGAGCGCAATGGCAAGCCCCAGACCTCTTCCTTGCTGCTGGGTCTTGGTGCTGTAGTAAACATCGAAAATTTGATTTATCTTTTCCGGCTCGATACCCCGGCCCGTGTCGGTGAAACGGATGTAGATCGCTCCACGGTGCAGGTAAGTATGCACGCTCAAAGTACCCTCTGTCGACATGGCCTCGCAGGAGTTGAGCACGAAATTCAGGAAAGCCCTCTGAAGATAGCCGCTCGAGCCGCGGATTCTCGGCAGGTTCGAGGCGAAATTGGTTCGTAAACTCACCCCACTTTTCTCGATGCGCCCGCGGGCCAGGCCCAGGGTTTTTTTCAGCACCTCGTTAACCTGGATCCTGCGCATACTGATCCGCTCGGGGAAGCGGATTTCCAGCAACTGTTCGACCGTGGTGCGCATGCTGTTCAGCCCGGTCACTATACCATCCAGCAGTTCATCCTGGCGGCTGTCGGGTTGGATGCTCTGGTTGAGCAAGCCCAGGTTGATTATCACCGCCTGAAGCGGGTTGTTGATTTCGTGAGCTACCGCCGCAGCGAGTCTGCCGCTGGCGGCCAGACGCTCGCTGAGGATATTGAAAGATTCCCATTGCTTCTGCTCGGTGATGTCGCGGATGAAATAAGCTACCTGGTTGCCGGGCAGATCGAGCGGGCTTTCCGAGACATTGATCCACCTGTGGTCACCTTCCCTGCCGGAAAATATCTTCTCCCAGTGCCCGGAATAATGCTCATAGGCCTCGCCCTGTTTGTCCGGCAGTAAAAATTGAGGCTCGATCCGGCCCGGGTCCTCGGTGAGCTCCCCCATAATGTTTTCAAAAGCAGGGTTCGATTCACACACCCGGCGGCCTCTGAACAGAACAAAACCATCCGTGGCGTTCTTGAGTATGGTCCGGTACTTGGTCTCGGATTCAGCCAGCCGTTCGATCAACAGGGCATTCTGCAGAACCTGAGTGATCTGGCTGCCCATGCTGGCGAGTAATTTCAAGGTTTGTGCCTCGAGCCCGATCTCCCGGCGGGTGGCCAGAACCAGCAGCCCCAGCAGACCCTGTGGCTCATTGATAAACGGCAACAACACCTGGCGGCGCACTTCCAGGCCGTTGAACTCGATTGCGTAATCGGCTTTCCCCTTGGTTCCCTTTAGGCCCGACGGGTGCTGCAGCACAACGCTCTGCTTGATCCGGCTATATGGTTTGCAGCGCAGGGTTCCGGGCAGCGCCCTGTGCGGACCGAGAGACTTGAAAAGCCTCAGCCTGCCCGAACGATTGAGGTAAATGCCTCCCATTTCCATCCGCGTTAACCCTAAGGCCAGCTCCAATGAGGCGGAGATAGTTTGCCTGAGATCACGGCCGTGCTGAAGTACCAAGCTCAGGCTGTTCAGCATCTGGATCATGCGGTTCTGGTTGTGAATCAGCTCTTCGATCCCTTTGTGGTAAGAAATATCGCGGACCAGTACCAGAAGGCTGTCGGGCTGAGACAGGTCCGGCTGCAGGGGGTGGATTTCCACCGGCAGGGTACTACCGTCCCGGCAAAGCAGGGTGGTCTCGTAAGGCTTGGGCTGACTGCTACGGCGCATGTGCCTGCGGTAGTAGGAAAGTACCCGGATGATTTCTCCGGGGGGCAGCAAGCCGGTTATCGGCAGATTCAGCGGCCGGTCCCGGGCCATCCCGATCATGGCCAGGAAGCTCCGGTTCGCCCGCTCGATCCAGCCGCTTTTGGTGCGGAAATCCTTGACCTGGCACAGACCCAGGCCGGCCTCGTCCATCACGGTGAAAAGAGCCGAGAGAACCCGGTCCTCGGTCTCGGACTGCGCCGGATGTGCGTTTTTAACCATGATTGCTTGCGAAAAAGTGGAGGTTGGAGTTATACTGCGATTAATTATGCCTGTTGAAACAGGAGATGTCAAGCCAGGTTTAGACCCGGAATTCAAGTGGAAGGTTTTTCTCGAAAAAGCTCCGGCGGCCAAGAGGCTTTTTTCCCGGCCATGAGAACTATCTGCCGGGAACACCTGGGGCTTGCGCCGGGTGAAAGCCTGCTCCTGGTGGCCGATCCTCCCCAAAGGCGGCTTGCCGGTAAAATGGCCGCTGCCGCTAACGGGTTGGGGTTCCCGGCTCGCTTGCTCGAGGTCGGGCCGATCGAGAAAGCCGCTCAGGCGCCGCCGGAATTCACCATCGAAGCCCTGGCCTCGAGTGAGGCCGCCCTGTTGGTTACCTCCAGGTCGCTCTCGCATACCGACCAGAGAAGGGCCGCCTGCGGTGAAAAAGGAGTGCGCATCGCCTCCATGCCGGGACTGAGTGCCGAGATGCTCTGCCGGCTGTTCAGGCCCGGCAAACCGAAAGAAATCGCCGAGCGCACACTGGCCCTGGCCTCCCGGCTCGAGGGGGCCGGCCTGATCAGGGTGCACAACCAACGGGGTACCAATTTACGACTGGAGCTCACCGGCCGCAAAATCTACACCGATACAGGGCTCTACCACAGTCCGGGAAGTTTCGGCAACCTGCCGGCCGGTGAGGTGTGCGTCTCCCCCGTGCCCGGAACTCTCGAGGGCCGGGTGGTGGTGGATGTGGCTTTCGCCGGTCTGGGGGCCGTGGGATCTCTGGTCCTCGAACTGGAACAGGGGCGGCTGAAAAGGGCGCACGGACATGATGCCGAACGCCTGCTGCATCTGCTGGACAGGCCGGAATTCCGGGTGGCCGGCGAATTCGGAATGGGCACCAACGCCCTGGCAAGGCCCTGCGCGGTAACTCTCGAGGCTGAAAAAGCCCTGGGTACGATTCACCTGGGGTTCGGCGACAGCCGCTCTTTCGGCGGCGAGAACGCGGCGTCCGGGCACTGGGATGCGGTTCTGCGTAGCGACTGTTTAGAGATAGACGGTAAGAGATTGGACCTCCGGAAAAGACCATGAAACACCTGTTGATGATGTCCTATTTTTTCCCTCCCCACGGCGGAGGCGGGGTGCTGAGGCCTTTGCAGATCGCCCGGCTGCTGGTCGGCCACGGTTGGAGAACCACAGTGGTGGCCGGGCCGGAAAGCGGCTGGTGGCTGAAAGATGAGGGCCTTCTCCAGAACCTGCCGGCTGAGGTAGATATCCTGCGCACCCGTGCACTCTCCGGCCCGGGGCTGCTGCGCGCCTTGGGACTTAGCCGCCGGACGGACGGCAGAAACGAGCGGACGGTGCGCACTTTTCGCTTCTTATCCGACTGGCTGGGCCTGCCGGATGTCTACTGCGGGTGGATACCCTTTGCCGTGCGAGCGGCGATTAAAGTGGCCGGCAGCGCCGACTGTATCCTCAGTACCAGCCCTGCGGAATCCGCTCACCTGGCGGCAAGGTCGGTGGCGCGAACCGTAAAAAAACCCTGGGTGGCGGACTTTCGCGACCCCTGGGTGCGGGGCATCTACCGGCACTACCCGACCAGACTGCACGAATGTTTCCAGAACAGGCTCGAGCGCCGGGTGGTGGGCGATGCCTCGGCAGTGATCGCCAATACCGAGGCGGCTCTCGAGGACTTTCGCACACGTTACCCGCACCTGCCGGCGGATAAATTCCTGGCACTGCCCAATGGTTTCGACCCGCAGGAATTCAATCGGATTCAGGCCGGGCACCGGGAGCCGGGACCGCTGAAAATAATCCATGCCGGCGGGCTGACCCTGGGCCGGGACCCCGCGGTGATTTTCGAGGCTCTGGCCGCCCTCAAGGCCGAAAGCCCGGATGTCAAACCGCCGATACGGCTCGAACTGGTAGGGCTCTGCGACCGGAAATTCCGCAAGAGCGCGGCCCTGCTGGGCGTGGATGACCTGGTCGCTTTCTCCGGACCGCTGTCTCGCTCCGAGGTGCTCGAGCGCCTGGCCGGGGCCGATGTCGGGCTGGTGCTCGAATGTTTTCGCCAGGGCGCGGAGCTGGTCGTGCCGGGCAAGACCTATGATTATCTGGGAGCGGGCCTTGCCGTGCTGGCCGTGGTACCCGAGGGCGCGGCCGCCCGACTGGTGCGCGAAACCGGCTGCGGAATTGCAGTTACCCATGAGAGTGCCCAACCTGTCGGAGATGCTCTGCGAGAACTTCTGGCAAGGAAGGCAGGGGGCGAAAGCCCGGCCGGTTCATCGAACGCCGCCGCTGTGGAAAAATACCAAAGACCGCGCCAGGTAGGCCGGCTGGCCGGACTCCTGGATAAGCTTGCAGGCTGACGGATAGTATCACTTACGCTTTTCCAATATGCTTGTAAAAGCGCCGCCCGATTGTTAGAATAAATACGTTTCGATAATTCATATCACTTTAAAGAGTGTTGAAAAAAGCCGGAAATTTCAATCCAGGGGCGTTTGAAATCTTTTTTTTCAACGCCCCTCTTAACGGCAGCCGGTTCTGATGAGGCCGACCCTTTTCCCGGGGGCATCGGTTTAAATACTGCTTCAGACGGCGCAAATTTCCAGGGAGACAATAATGTATGCAGCAATAGTCCTGGTGTTCTTATCTTTCTTCTGCCTGGCGGACCTTCGCGGGCAAAGCGTGGTAGATACCCTTTACTGCGATGCCGACGCTACGGTTTCGAGTTTCCTCTGGCAACACCTGGCCCCGGGCGGCGGACGCCAGGGCTACCTGTTTGTCGGCCACTGGGATGAGAATCCGACCAGCGGCGAAAACAAGGCATATCTGAGATTCAAGCTTAACGGGATCGACATGAGCACAGTGGTATCGGCCGAGCTGATGCTCTGGAAAAGCCGGTTCCGCGAGGACACCCTGAAGGTGTATGCGGTCGGGCAGGATGACTGGGAAGAGTACGAGCTGCTCTGGACAGGTGCTCCGGAAATGGGCGGAGAGGTAGCCTCCGGCTATGTGCGCAGGGAGTGGAACTCGTTCGAGGTGACCGACTATCTCAGGTCAGAGACGGACAACCAGGTGAGTTTCTGCCTGCAAGTGGACAATAGAACCTCCGAAGGGCTGGGATTCAACAGCCGGGAAGGCGGAGCGCCGCCCATGCTGGTGATCGCCCACGGCGGGCCCTCGAGGCCCGATCCCGCTCTCAACCCGGGTTTTCCCTCCACCAGCAGCCTCGCCCACGGGGTGTACATTTACGACGGCGTCTCCTACACGGAATATCAAGACATCCGCACGGCGGTGGGAGCTGTCCGGCCGGGACAGGAGATCGTGCTGGGCCCGGGTGCCTACTACGAGTCTTTCGACCTGACGGTTAGCGGCACCGCCCAGGCCCCGCTCAAGATACGCGGGGACGGCGACCCGAGGCCGATAATCGACGGCACTTTAAGCAGCTCGAGCTGGATGAACACCGACCGCGGCCTGATCAAGGTCTCGGGAGATTACTGGACCATCGAGCACCTGGAGGTCCGCAACGCCCACCCCTGGGCCGAGGCAGGAGCGAACTCGGGCGGTTTCTATGTTTACCCGGGCAATTACTGCACCATCCGCGACTGCGGGGTCTATTTCAACGGGGACGGTATTTTTTGTACCAGCACCTCCGGCCAGCTGGTTCTGGAGTACAACGAGGTGGCCTACAACAGTTGGCCCGGTGCGGGCTACGAGCACGGACACTATGTCTGCGGCTGGGGCACCACCACGGTACGTTTCTGTCACATCCACCACAACGGCGGGCAGAACTTTAAAAGCCGCACCGAGGACCTGGTCTTCGCTTACAACTACGTGCACAGCTGCGGCAATTACCAGGTAGATATGGCCGACGGGAGCGATTTCACCGACCAGGATGCAGTCCTCATCGGCAACCTGATCGTAACCGACAAACCCCATCGCACCAATCAGCAGTTCATGGTTTTCGGCGAGAATCGCCACGGCGGGTCGCTTTTTTTATACAACAATACTTTTATTCATCTTTATCCGGCAGGCAGCAGCTTCGTCCACATGTGGTACCCGGGGACCACTCAGGTGGCTGGAACCACTTTCGAGGCCTGGAACAATCTGTTTTACATCCCGGCCGGGGCGGGGAGTCAGATGTTGTTCGATGACGACAAGCCGACCCCCGTGCTCGGTGCCAACAACTGGATCTCCCGGGGATTGACTTTGGTACCGGAGGAGTTCGAGCAAACCATACCGGGCGACGATCCCGGCCTGAGCGACATCCAGGGCGGGAATTTCAGGCCCGTGGAAACCAGCCCGCTGGTTGACGCCGGCACCGGCCAGGCGCAGCAGATGCCCGAGTACGAGTACTATCACCCGAGAACGAGCCGGACACGGCGGATAATCGGCGCCACGGTCGATATCGGCGCTTATGAGTACGACCCCGACTACACTCAGGAGCCGACCGGACAGAGTTACGATTTTAACGGGGACCGGCGGCTGAGTATAGCCGATGTGGTGGCCCTGCTGCTGGCCCTGGTCCGGGGGTCGGTCGATGACTCCTATGATGTTAACGGTGACGGGGCTCTGGGAATCCCCGACGCAGTGGCGCTGGTGTTGGCAATCCGCCGGAGCTCCTCGGTCGAAATGGCCTCCTTCGCCGAGCAGGCCAGGCCGGCTGTGGGTATTACTGCCATAGAGCGGGAGTACCTGGCAGAGGTGCTCGAGTTTCTCGAGCTGACCGAGGACGAACGTCAGGCTTATGAAACGGTGGCAGGTCTTTTACCCGGCGCAGCCGGTGTGCCGTCCGCCTTCCGGCTGGAGCAGAACTATCCCAATCCTTTCAATCCGAGCACCTCGATCAGCTACCGTATCCCGGACAATTATCAGGGCGCGGTCCAGCTGACCATCTACGATCTGAGGGGCCGCGAGGTCCGCATGCTGGTGAACGAAGTACAGCGTGAAAGCAATTATGCCGCATTCTGGGACGGCACGGACAATCACGGCAACGCCGTGCCGAGCGGCGTCTACCTCTACCGCCTGCGGGCAGGACAATACCTGGCCTCGCGAAAGATGATCCTCTTGAAATAATCGTCCCTGAGATTCATGACGCGGCTCGACCCAGAGCCGGCAATCAGGCACCGGCGGCAGGACGGGCATAATTTTTTACATTTATTAAACCCGGTCTTTCACCCAAGGAAAAACCTGGTTCCTGTATTTTGAACAGTCTCAAGACCACATCCCGTTTCAACGGCACCGGTTCCTCACGCAGTCTGCTCCTGGTGTCGATAATCCTTGGCCTTGCCGCTCTGGTGAGTGTCATAGCCACTATCGATGACCTAGGTGTAACCAACGATGAACAGTATTATTATGATTCATGCCTCCAGCAGATAACCTGGTTCACTCAGACAATCAATGATTTTTCTTCGGGGCGGTGGAGCGCGCCGTTTGCCCCCGAAGTAATAGACCGTTACTGGAGCTACAAACTTTTCTATAATGTTCATCCGGCTTTCTACAAACTGTGCAGTTCCCTTACCCTGACAATTTTCGAGCCGTGGCTGGGAACCATGGGGGCTTATCGGCTTGCACCGGCTGTGATGTTTTCTGTGCTGGTGGCCCTGCTGTTCTGGACAGTCGGCCGCCGCTATGGGATGGTCGCGGGATTCTGGGCTGCAGGGGCCTTCGCCTTAATGCCCAGAATCTTTGGACATGCCCACTTCGGGTGCACGGACATGCCGCTGACCCTTCTGTGGTTCGCCTCGGCGGTAAGCTTTCACCGGGCACTTGAATCACGAAAATGGGCTCCTGTATTCGCCCTGGTTTACGGCCTGGCGCTGGCCACCAAGTTCACCGCCTTTGTCGTTGTGCTTCCTCTGGTTGTTTTCGTCCTTGTCTCCCGGCGGTTCAAACAGGCCGCCTGGCCGGTGGGAGTCGCTCTGGTGGTAAGACCTCTGGTCATGATAGGTATTAACCCCCAGTGGTGGCACAGCACCTTTGAGCGGGTTTACAGTTATTTGATCAACAGCGCAACCCGCTTCGATTACCTTCACATTGCCACTTACTACTTGGGCAGGTCCTACGCTTTTTATCTCCCCTGGCACCATCCTTTGGTACTGACAGCTTTCACCGTGTCTCCACTGGTGCTGGCAGGTTTTATTTATGGCCTGTGGCGCATTGCCGGACGACCATTCGGCGATCTGTGGGCAAGCCATATGCTGCTGCATTGGCTGGGCCTGATATTTGTAATGATGCTTCCCAGCTCGCCCGGGCACGATGGAGTGCGCTTGTTTCTGCCTTCTTTCGCATTCCTGGCGGTGATTTCCGCCAAGGGTTTTTATCATTTCGCCTACCAGGCTTTGCCGTGGCTACTTACGCGGCTGAGGGGACTCGGCCGCAGATTTGAGGTGGTGAGCGTGTGGCTGTTGCTCGGCGCGATGATAGTCCCCTCCGCAGCAGTGCTGGCGCGAGTGCACCCGTATGAATTGTGTTACTACAACAGCCTGGCCGGAGGAATACCAGGGGCTTGCGAGCTCGGGATGGAGACCACTTACTGGTGGGACCCGATCAATGAAAAGGCATGCGGGTTAATCAATGACACACTGCCCGACTCGGCGGTGGTCTATGGAAGGAACGACTACCATTACCGTTTCCTCCAAAAGTTGGGCAGGATCAAAAC
Source organism: uncultured Gemmatimonadales bacterium (assembly GCA_964609635.1). GTDB lineage: Bacteria > Gemmatimonadota > Glassbacteria > GWA2-58-10 > GWA2-58-10 > JAFGTO01. The sequence continues at coordinate 1,216 of CAZSTM010000054.1, read as the reverse complement.
CTCGCTGAAATTTCGCAAGGAAGATTTCGACTATTTGCTGGAAGACAGCCGCCAGGGCACGTTTGCGGAATATGCCTGGATACTCTATCGCAACGTTACTCCCCTGGTGGAACTCAAGAAAGACGGCGTGCGGCTTTTTGCCATTTTCAAGGTTCCCGAGGTCTTTAAGGAGATCCTGGCTGACCTCGATAACTCGGAAGCACCTGAGGCTTTGTACGAAAAGGCCGTGATCTACGAAGCGATGAGAGAGCCCGACTCAGCTTATCTGTTTTCAAAAAAATATCTGGAACACAGACCCAAAGACTTCAAGGCCAATATGAGAATAGTTTCTATTTGTCTAGACAAATCACGGGCCGATGAAGCGATTGAACACCTGCAGCGGGTTGCCGTAGCTCCGGAGAACCCGCAATTGTGGCTTTCCAATATGGGAACGGTCTATTATCAGAAAGGTGAATACGAGCGCGCGATCGCCTGCTTCCAGCAGTGCCTTAAATACAAGAGGCTCGATCAAAAGATCTTCTCATCCATAGCCCAAATCTATTACCGAATGGGAAGACTCGAGGAATCGACCGAGCAGTATGAACTTGTTCTGCGCACCAGACCTTACGATGAAATGGCGCTTCACATGCTGAGCATAATCAACCATAAATTAAAAAATACCGAGAGAGCCAAATACTATTATAACAGGCTTCTGGATGAAAACCCTCGGCACCTGGCATCCCTGGTTAACATGGGTTTGCTCGAGGTGGGAGATGGGGATTTTAAAAAGGCTGGAGAATTTTTTCTTAAGGCTCTTGAAGTGGACAGCACCTATATCGCGGCCAATTTCAATATTGCAAACCTGTTTGCAGGCACTGGCAAACCCCGCCTGGCGGAGAAGCATTACAAAATTATCCTCGCAAAGCATCCGGATGACATTCAATCGCATACTGCACTGGCATTGCTGTATCTGCAGGATCCCGCCCGTCAGGCCGAGGCACTGGAGCATTTTCGCACCCTGGCTCGTCTGAACCCGGAGCAGGCGGAATTTATCGAAGAGGAATATATCCGGCCGCTCCAGGAAAAGCTGGCCCGGCCGGCCGGAACGCCTTGAGAATCCCCCGCTTTTTGCCGTCCCCGCAGTTTTTATCCTTCCGTTCATTTATAAATTTGCCTGTATCCCAGTAATGTCCGGTTAGAAAATTGCAGGGGAGAGAATTTTCCCCATACTTAAGAG
>CAZSTM010000053.1:12390-13546 GCA_964609635.1 uncultured Gemmatimonadales bacterium | reverse complement strand
CGGCCTGTGTGACTACGAAGTAAAACTGTCCGAGATCCGGGTTTTCTCCAACCAGCTCGAACTGCTTAAAAAAAGTTTTTCCGACAGCATCCAGGAAATAGATCTACGCCACAAGCTGGGAGAGTATGACAGGCAGGAGTTCGAAAAACTGTCCCGGGAATATCAAGACCGGATGCGGCAGTTCGAGCAGGGGTTGGTGAAATACAGCGATGAGCAGCAGCGGATTCGTCAGTTCCTCGACCACGTATACGGAGACAGCTCGGCTGTGCCGGAGAAGATGGGCCCGGAAATTGAAAAACTGGAAGAGCCGGAAGCCGCGGCTCCGGTTGAGGAACCCGTGGAGCCGGCCCCGGAGGTTCCCTCTATCGACCAGGCCCAGCCGGCCGAACAGCCTCCGGTGCCGGAAGAAGCAGCGCCTTCGGTACCTTCTGAGCCGGCCGAGGTATTCGAGGAGCAGGAGGCATTGGAGCAGTTCTCCGAGCCCGAGGAGGTTCCCTCGGCGGAAACCGAAGAAGCCGCCCAAATTCAGACAACTGCCGATCAGCCCGGTGATCTCGAGGAAGAGCCGCCGGCAGCGAGCTTGATGGAAGAGATTGAAAAAGAGGATACCCGGGAAACGCCGGCGCCGAGTTCAGCTGCCGAGGCCGGAGAAACCGAGGAAGCCGAAGTCGATTCATCGGTGGGCGCAGGTCGGGAACCGGAGATGGAACCGGCGGGATTCACTCTGGTCGAGGAACCGGAAAGTGATCAGGCGGAGGGCGACTTGATCCTTGAAATGGGTCTGGAGCCCCCTTCGCGGCAGGAGCCGGGCGATGGATTACCCGGCCTGGAAGAGATAAAAGAAGAATCGCAGGCTGAAACAGCGCTCCCTCCGGAGCCTGAAGATATGGGGGAAGCCGGGCCGGAGGCCGAGGTGCCTGAGAGCGGGGAAATGGCTGAGCCGGCCGCCGTGGAAGCAGAACCGGAGGAGGCGGTTGTTCCGGAGGCCGAGGTGCCTCAGAGCGAGGAAATGGTAGAGCCGGCCGCCGTGGAAGCCGAGCCGGAGGAGGCGGTTGTTCCGGAGGCCGAGGTGCCTGAGGACGAGGAAATGGTAGAGCCGGCCGCCGTGGAAGCAGAACCGGAGGAGGCGGTTGTTCCGGAGGCCGGGGAACCTGAG
>CAZSTM010000053.1:8402-12290 GCA_964609635.1 uncultured Gemmatimonadales bacterium | reverse complement strand
GTTCCGGAGGCCGGGGAACCTGAGAGCGAGGAAATGGCTGAGCCTGCCGCCGTGGAACCCGAGCCGGAGGAGGCGGTTGTTTCGGAAGCTGAAATACCTGAGAGCGAGGAAGCGGCAGAGCCTTTACACACCCCAGGACACCAGGCGCTTGACCTGGATGCGATTATGAACGCAGCCGCCACTACCGATGAAACCGGGCCCGCCCCGGTGGTGAGCGAGCCCTCGGCGGAAGAGAAAGGCGATGGAGGTCCGCCGGATTCAGAGTTGGAGGAAGCCCCGGAGGCTGCGGAACAAGCGGTGGAGGAGGAAGAGCTTGTTCCTGAGGCGGAGGAAGGCGAAAAGGAGCAAGAAACAATGGTTGAGCCTGTGGAGAGTGAGCAGGCCGTTGGGGAGGGCGAGGAGACCCGGGCTGCCGTCGCTGCTGAAGAGTCGCCGACATTACCGGAACAGGAGCAGCCTGCCGAAAGCCCTCAAGAAACCGACACCCGGCCGGAAGGGGAAGAAACCCCGGCACCCGACGAGGAGAAGGCCCTTTCCCTGGATGAAAAGCTGGAGATAAGCCTGGATTCCGACCAGATGGGCAATAGCTCCCAGGTGCTGAGTGTCAATCAAACGATCGACGCTATCAAGAAGAAAACTGTCAAGTGCCCGGTCTGCGGAACCATGAACTACGCTATCCGCTGGTACTGCGAGAAATGCGAGGCCACTTTGACCGCGCTTTAGTTTTCGACCCACCGGGTGATCAAGATTGTATGCCGCCGTAAGCTGCATTTCGGCGGTTTTTTTATGCCCGGTAGGGTAAATCGAACCGGCTAAAGAAAGAAAAACAAAACAGGTTGCCGCTTCTTTAAAACGATTTTATATTGCATTCAATTCATCTCCGACATTATTTTCCTGATGCAATTTTAAATTGTCCAGTTATCCGTTAATCAGGACTCGGAACTTAGAATGGCATTGGAATAAACATCCGGAGAATCTAAAGAGAACTTTATGGAAGCTTTGACTTTTTTTCTGACCTCGGTTCATGAGCCGTTTAATTCAATTAGTCATTAATTGTTAAAAGGAAGGAAGCACCCATGGTTTCGAAAATGAAGCTGACACCTCCCGCGGACGGTGAAAAAATTACGGAGCAAAACGGTTCCCTGGTCGTGCCGGATAACCCCATAATTCCTTTTATCGAGGGCGATGGTACCGGGCCGGATATCTGGGCCGCCTCGGTGAGAGTCTTTGATGCGGCTGTGGAAAAGGCTTTTAAAGGTAAGAGAAAAATACACTGGATGGAGATCTACGCCGGTGGTAAAGCCCATGATATGTTCGACTCATGGCTGCCCGATGAAACTGTCGAAGCCATCCGCGAATACCTGGTAGCCATCAAGGGGCCGCTGACCACTCCGGTGGGCGGTGGTTTCCGCAGCCTCAATGTCACCATGCGCCAGGTGCTTAACCTGTACGCCTGTGTGCGACCCGTGCGCTATTTCTCCGGGGTGCCCAGTCCGGTCAAGAACCCTGAGTGGGTGGACATGGTGATCTTTCGAGAGAACACCGAGGATGTCTATGCAGGTATCGAGTGGCAGCAGGGAACTGAAGAGGTGACCAGGGTTATCGATTTTCTGAATAAGGAAATGGGCTGCGATGTGCGCGCAGACAGCGGCATCGGGATCAAGCCGATCAGTATTACCGGCACTAAGAACCTGGTGCGCAAGGCGATCCGCTATGCTATCGATCAGGGACGAGACAGTGTCACCCTGGTGCATAAGGGAAACATCATGAAATACACCGAGGGAGCATTTCGCGACTGGGGTTACGAGCTGGCCCGGGAGGAGTTCGGCGATCAGACCATCGCCGAGGCCGAGTTGTGGGACAAGTATGACGGCAAGCTTCCGGCAGGCAAAGTGTTAATCAAGGACCGCATCGCCGACGCCATGCTGCAGCAGATACTTACCCGCCCGCGGGAGTACAGCGTGCTGGCCCTTCCCAACCTCAACGGCGATTACATGTCGGATGCGCTGGTGGCCCAAGTCGGAGGACTGGGGCTGGGTCCGGGCGCGAACATGGGCGATGTGATGGCCCTGTTCGAGGCCACCCATGGTACTGCGCCCAAGTACAGCGGCCTGGACAAGGTAAATCCGGGATCGCTGATACTGAGCGGCTGCATGATGTTCGACTACCTGGGCTGGGGCGAGGCCAGAGAGCTGATCCATCGGGCCATGGAACGGGCTATCGCAGCCAAGACAGTCACTTACGATCTCGAAAGGCTGATGGATGGCGCCAAGCTGCTCAAGTGCAGCGAATTCGGCCAGGCGTTGATTGATAACATGGATTGAGCGGCGGCCTGCAGGCCTCTCAGGCGAGGAGACCGCTGCACGCACGTAAGATAGAAATAATGCGATAATTCTCGGGAAGGGATAGATTAATTCTATCCCTTCTTTGGTTTGTTGAGTATATTTTAAACCGGAATCACCGTTTTAAGTTCGAGAAAAGGGATGCTCTATGTTTGTCGATCGGGCCACAATCCAGCTGATAGCAGGGGACGGCGGCAAAGGGATGATAGCTTTCCGCAGGGAAAAGTTCAACAGCCGGGGCGGGCCCAGTGGGGGAGCAGGAGGCTGCGGCGGGAGCGTTTACTTCGAGGCCGACCGGGGTATGTCCACCCTGATGGATTTCAGGTACAAGAGTATCTACAAAGCGCCGAGAGGTGCACATGGCGGGGGCAACAACCGTACCGGCAGAAGCGGGGAGGATGTAACCGTGAAGGTTCCGGCCGGCACCCTTATCCGGGATGCGGATACCGGGGAGCTGATCGGCGATCTGACCGAACATCAAAGCCGCGTGCCGGCGGCCCGGGGCGGCCGGGGGGGAAGAGGTAACAGCAGTTTCGCCGGCCCTACCAGGCAAGCGCCGGAAACTGCCGAGGACGGCCGGCCGGGCGAGTCGAGAAGAGTGGATCTGGAGCTTAAGCTGATAGCCGACGTGGGACTGGTGGGTTTCCCCAACGCGGGCAAATCAACCCTGTTAAGCCGCATCTCAAAGGCTACTCCCAAAATAGCAGATTACCCGTTCACCACCCTGACTCCGAACCTGGGCGTGGCCCTCACCGGGACACAATCGTTCGTGGTGGCCGATATCCCGGGACTGATCGAGGGTGCGCACAGCGGAAAAGGGCTCGGGCTGGAATTCTTGCGACATATCGAAAGAACCCTTGTCCTGGTTTTTCTGATCGATATCAGCTCTTCGGATCCCCGCGACCAGCACAGGGCCCTGCTCAGTGAGCTGACCGGCTACTCCCGGGAGCTCATTCAAAAACCTCGCTGCCTGGTATTCACCAAAATGGACCTGGTCCCTGAGGGAACAGCCCTGCCGGAAATTGTGGATGAACAATTGTTCCTGCACACAGGAGTAAGCGCAGTGAGCGGTCGCGGAATAGATGGTCTGTTACATTCCCTGGCCGATAAAGTCTCGAGCGTGAGGGCCGGGCAGGCCCGATAAAATAAGGTTCGCAGGTGATGGATACTTTAGCCGACATGCTCCGCCTGATGCTGGTGCCCGGATTGGGTGCCGTCCGGCTGGCCCGCCTGCTGGATGTATTCGGCACCCCCGCGGTGGTGCTGGGGGCGGATTTTAAGGAATTGGCCCGGGTCAAGGGTATCAGCGAGCCGACTCTTCAGGCCCTGGCCCGCAAACACTGGGACGACCGGGAAGTCGAACGGCAGCTCGAAGGTGGAGTCCTCCGGCCGGATGAAGAGGCCCGCGGGCACGGGGATGCCCATCTCCTTGGCCACGCCGCGCACGAGCGACTTATCGTAGCAGAACGCGAGACATTGCGGCCCGCCGCCGGTGTAGGGCAGGCCGAGCGACTCGAGGAGCGACGGCACGTGGAGCTCCTTGCGG
>CAZSTM010000053.1:1912-8392 GCA_964609635.1 uncultured Gemmatimonadales bacterium | reverse complement strand
AGACCGCTTTACCGCTGGCAGGATGAATACCCTGCTTATCTGGCCCAGGTCTATGATCCCCCGCCGCTGCTTTTTGTCCGCGGCAAGGTGGAGCATTTGAACCGGCCCTGCCTGGCAGTGGTAGGCACACGCGGACCCAGTCTCTACGGCCGGGAGATGACCAAAAAGCTCACCACCGGCCTGGCCGCAGCCGGCTTTACCATTGTCAGCGGCCTGGCCCGGGGAATCGATTCTCTGGCGCATGAGGCCGCCCTGGATGCCGGAGGATCGACTGTGGCGGTCCTGGGATGCGGAGCGGACAGGATCTACCCGGCGGAGAACGAGAAACTGGCCGAGAGAATTATCGAAAATAACTGCATAATTAGCGAATATCTGATGGGTACACCGCCGGAAGCGAAAAACTTCCCCCGGCGCAACCGCATTATCAGCGGACTGTCGCGGGGCGTGCTGGTTGTCGAGGCCGGTAAAAGCAGCGGTGCGCTGATCACCGCCGCCTATGCCCTGGACCAGAACCGCGAGGTGTTCGCAGTACCCGGGGATGCGGCACGGGGTCTGAGCCACGGCACTAACATGCTGATCCAGCAGGGAGCAAAACTGGTACAGAAAGCGGCCGATGTTCTCTGCGAGCTGGGGCAGGCCACGGCGGCTCGGCCTGAGGGTTCCGGGACTCAAAACCGGCAGGAAATCGAGCCGGTCCTCAGCCGGGAGGAACGCAGGATATTCGAAAGCCTGAGCCGCGAGCCGAAACATGTCGATGAGCTGGCCGAATCACTCCAGATGGATATCTCGACTCTCCTGGGAATATTGCTGCGCCTGCAGATGAAACAGCTCGTGCGCGAATATCCGGGCAAACTCTACGGCCTGGGCTGAGCTTTATAGGAGATGCCATGCCGGGCCTCGGGATATATATCCACGTGCCGTTCTGCAGCGGGGAGAAATGCCCCTACTGCGATTTCTACTCGATTTCTTCGCCTGAACCGGAGGTGGTGGAAGGTTTTCTGGGTGCTCTTGAGCTGGAGCTGGCGCGCTCAGTGGAAGATTATCCGCAAGACCTGCCGGTGGAAAGCATTTATTTCGGCGGGGGTACACCGTCGCTCCTCGCACCGGAAGAGGTACGGCGCATTTACCGCCGGATCAAGAGACTCTGGAGTGTCGGCTCGGATGCCGAGTTCACCCTGGAATGCAACCCGGAAAACCTGGACCTGAGCCGCGCAGCGGGTTACCTCTCTGCCGGGGTGAACCGTCTGTCGATCGGCTGCCAGAGCTTTGATAATCATCAGCTCGCTCTGCTGGGCCGCACTCACTCGGCCGATGACTGCCGCCGGGCAATCCAAAACGCCGAAAAAGCGGGTTTTCTCCACCTGTCGGCCGATCTTATTTTCGGCGGACCCCGAAGCGATGAACGCCTCTTGCTCGACTCCATCGAGGAGGCTCTGGCTCTGGGTGTGAGACACCTTTCCCTCTACGGCTACCATCTCGAGAAAACCTGTCCGGCTTACAGCAAACCCGGCCTCGCGCCGGTAGAGGATGAGCTTTACCGCTCCCAGTACCTGACTGCCTGCTCAAAGCTTGAAAACACCGGCTGGAAGCATTACGAGATCTCCAACTGGGCCGCCTCGAATGACGAGTTCTGCAGGCACAATATGGCTTACTGGTCCCGCCGGCCGAGCCTGGGCTGCGGGCCCGCGGCGCACTCTTTCCGGCCGCCCGATCTCAGAGCCTGGAACCCGGCCGATCTGGAGGAGTACCTTAAAAGCCGGGAGCAAAAAGCCCCTTTGTCCGGCAGTACCGAGCGGCTGGGTCGGGAACAGGTGCTCTGCGAACAAGTAATGCTGGCTCTGAGGCAGGAGCCCGGGGTTGAAACCGCGCTGATCGGGGAGTTTCTGGGCCAACGGCTCGGCGAGAATCTTCACGCGCTCCAGCAAGAAGGCCTCGGCAGCTTGACCGAATGCGGCCGCTTCGCCTTGAGCGAAACCGGATGGCTGGTCTATGATGCAATTCTCGAGCGTTTGACCGGAAGAGAATAGCTTTCGGCTTGACAAAACAGGCTTTCATTGCCATTATCAAAGATATTATTCCAAATTCCTTAGTTATTGAAACAGATGGTGTTATATTTCTTTTGGATGCCGGAATAACTACCGTTTTCACATGGTTCAGAGTTTAAATGATCACAGAATCTCTCACAGAGCGCGAACGGACCATTTTAACGGAGATTATCAAAAGTTATATATCTACTGTCTCCCCGGTCGGTTCCCGGATCCTGGCGCGAACCTGCGGACTCGGTTTAAGTGCGGCCACAATCCGAAATACCATGAGTGATCTCGAAGAGAAAGGTTTTTTACATCAGCCGCACACCAGCGCCGGCCGCGTACCCACGGATAAGGCCTATCGACTTTATGTGGACAGCCTGATGAACCCCCGGGAGGCTCCACCGCCGGCATTGCGAATCATGCAGTTGGTCCAGGAGGATCAGGTGCTGGATAAGATGCTCCGCAGAGCCGCGGAGGCTCTGGGCGTGATAACTCAGGAACTGGGAGTGGGCATAGCCCCGGTGGTCGGTGAAGGGGTGCTCGAGCATGTGGACCTGATACGGGTCAGTTCCGAGCGGATTATGCTGGTGCTCACCATCCAGCACGGTCTGGTGAAAACGATTTTTGTCGAACTGGACAGCCGGGTTGACGGGACACAGCTCGACTGGTTGGCCTCCAGGCTGAACGAACGTCTCTGCGGGCTGACATTGTCCAAAATCCAACGTTCCGCTTCAGCAAGGTTGAAACAGGCGGTACAGTCGGATGACGATCCGCTCAATATCTTTATTCAATCGGCGGATGTCCTGTTCGATCTGGATGAAAGCGGATCGGACCTGATTCTCGGTGAGACTTCCAATCTCGCCAACCAGCCGGAGTTCAAGCACGAAAGCAACCTGCGCTCGCTGATCGAGCTGACCGACAAGAAAGCTCACCTGCTCGAGGTTATGCGTCACCGGGCCGGAGCTGACGGGCTGAGGATAACCATCGGGTCTGAAAACGAGATCTCGGAGCTGTCCAATTTCACGCTGATCACCGACACTTACCGCATCGGTAAAATGCGCGGTATCATTGGGGTGATCGGTCCGACACGCATGAGCTACAACCGGGTGATCTCGGTGGTCGAGTACACCAGCAGGCTGTTGTCCGAGATGCTTGGGAAAAGTTGAAATTAACACTTTTGATAATGTTTAATCGGAGGAGAATACATCGAGTATGGCAAAAAGAGATTATTATGAGGTACTGGGTGTCAGCCGGAATGCATCCGAGGATGAGATAAAGAAGGCGTATCGCAAACTCGCCGTAGCCTATCATCCTGATAAGAATCCCGGTGACAAGGAGGCGGAAGAAAAGTTCAAGGAGGCATCCGAAGCTTATGAAGTTCTGCGCGATAAGGAAAAACGTGGGCAGTACGACCGCTACGGGCACGAAAGCCCGTTTGCACGCGCCGGCGGCGGCGGCAGCCCTTTCGGTGGTTACGGCGATTTCGACATAAGCGATGCCTTCGATATTTTTTCACGGGCTTTCGGCGGGTTCGGCTTCGAGGACCTTTTCGGCGAACGGGCTCATACTCGTTCACGGGCCGGATCGAACCGGGGTAGAGACCTGCAGGTCCGCATCAGCTTGACCCTGGCGGAGGTGGCCAGAGGAGTCGAAAAGACCCTGAAAATAAAATTGATGCAAGCTTGTGACGATTGTAATGGTACGGGTTCATCCAGCGGAAAGACCGGGACATGTTCGAGTTGCCAGGGTAGCGGACAGGTGCGCAACGTGCAGAGGACGATCATCGGGCAGTTTGTCAGTGTGTCCTCCTGCCCGAATTGCGGCGGTACCGGCCAGAGTTTTAAGGATGCCTGCGGGAGTTGTTCCGGGGAGGGACGGGTTAAAAAATCCAGAACAATCAAGGTCAAGATCCCGGCGGGAGTTAATTCCGGCAATTATCTCACCCTGCGCGGCCAGGGCAATGCAGGCTTTCGCGCAGGCCCTGCCGGTGATATTATTGTTTTGATCGAGGTGGAGGAGGACGAACGGTTCGAGCGCCACGGGGACGATATACTCCTGGATCTACCGATCTCGTTCAGCCAGGCGGCGCTCGGGGCGGATATCGAAATCGAGACCCTGGATGGAAAGGCGCGCATCAACATTCCCCAGGGAACCCAGACCGGCAAAATTTTACGTATGCGCGGCAAGGGCATTCCGCATCTGAATGCCTCGGGACGGGGGGACCAGTTGGTGCGTCTGACAGTCTGGACACCGAGTCGTATTTCACCCGAAGAAAGAAAGCTGTTCGAAGAAATGAAAAGGGTCGAAAGTCAAAGCCCTCCATCTGCCGGCAGAGGTTTCTGGAAACGAATGAGAGAGGCATTCAGTGCCTGAGGAGTCCGGAGCCTTCAGGAATGCAATGAGCCGGAATAAAAAAAATTCCCGGACAACCGCCTTCTATGTTCCCCGGGAGACGTTTTCTGCCGAACGGGTGGTTTTCCCGCCGGAGGAGGAACACCACCTCCGGCAGGTTCTTCGCCTGGAGAATGGTGCCGAGGTGGAGGTCCTCGATGGTTGCGGCGCACTGTACCGGGTGGTTGTCGAACAGGGGCAACAGGGCCGGACACTGGTGGGGCGGGTGCTGAGTGTGGAGCGGATCGAGGCCGGAAAACCTTTTATCAGCGTGGCTTTGGCCCTGGGTCGTAAAGAACGTACGCGGATGGCTGTGGAAAAGCTTGCCGAGTTGGGTTGCCACCGCATCATACCTCTGTTGACTGATAATAGCGCATTCCGGGGGAACCCGGACCGGCAGGTCGAAAAGCTGTCTCTGGTCTGTCGCAGCGCGCTCAAGCAGTCGAGAAACCTCTTCCTGACCGGGATAGAACCCCCGATGCTTTTTGAGAAATTCGCGGCACTGGCCCGTAAGGATGGATTTCAGCCGGTATTCTGCGTTAAGAATGCAGAACCGTCAAACCGGAAAAGCGGTAAACACAGGAGGCTTACTCCCTCGAATGAATACTTTCTGGTGATCGGCCCGGAGGGAGGATTCAGCCCCGGTGAACAGGCGCTGATTGACTGTTTGGCCGCGCCGCAATTGCACCTGGGGTCCGCCGATCTGAGATTCGAAACCGCGGCCACGGTCGGTTTCGTCCTGCTGCGTGAACTTCTGCGGGGAGACTTGTATTTTTATTGATCCGAGCCTTCTGATAATTTCTGATAATTATGGATGTTTTTTTGGATTGTTTTTAATCTTGTTATATAATAAATTAGAAAAAAATGTCATTTTATCAACGGACGGTCTAATGTTTAGCCCGGCTTGAGTCATGGCTCAGACCGATTGATAACAGGAGATAAAAATGGAGGAAAAAGACATTCAGGTAATCCTCAAGAAAGTCGAAGAGGTCAGAGCGTTTTTTACTTTTTCCGGCCGTTTGATCCCTTTTCTGGAGGATATGCTTCTTTTCATCCAGGAAATGGCGCCGATGCTCAACGAGATGAACAAGTCCATCCAGGAAAGTTCATCCAAGATGCCGGCCGCCGTCAAGCAACTGGACAAGGTGACCGGCGCTACCGAGATAGCTACCCATGAAATGCTGGATAAGATCGATGACATGCTGGGAAAGATGGATGAACTGAACAAGGTTTTTTCCCGGATCAACGATCGCCTGAAGGCCGAACGGGAGGCGGTTGCCGGTATTTCCGAAACTGTCGAGCAGTTACTCAAGCTCCCCGAGGCCAGGAAAACCTTAAGCAAGCTTTTCGATGATGAAGAAACGCGCGAACTGGGAGTCAAGGTCAAAGATATCGTCGATGGATTTTTGGCCGGCAGTCTGGAGGAGTCGATTTCGGAAAAAGTGAATCAACTGCTTCAGGATACTCAAACTGATGCCTGCGACATAATGAATTCCCTGCAGGTGCAGGATATCACGTCCCAGCAAATCGAGGGCGCCCATAGTCTGCTGCGTTCGGTACAGGAACGCCTTAACTCGCTGATCGTTAAATATTCGGATGCCGAGCCGCCCGAAATCCTGCGCAGAGAAGGCGCTTTCGATGCGGAGGCTTCTTATGAGGAGGCGGAAGAACGTCAGCAGGTGGCCGACGAGGTTATGGAGAAAGGCGAGAAGGCGGAAGCGGAGATCGAACTTGAGAGAGAATTGGAAGCTGAAGTAGCCGGCAGCCAGGAAGAGGTGGATGCCTTGTTAGAAGATGCACAAAAAGAAGGGGAAGAAGAACAAGAGCTAACGGCCGCCGAGACTGTCGAGGAAGGTGAAGGGGAAGTCGGCTCTCAGGAAGAGATAGATGAGCTGTTGAGCTGGGGCGAAGAGCCGGAGGCCGCCGATGAAGAAACCGGAGCCACTTTTACCATAGAAGAGGAGGCCGAGGCTGTGGCCGAGGAGGAGGAACCCGAGGTCGCGGAAGCCGAGGAGGAAGAACCCGAGGTCGCCCAAGCCGAGGAGGAAGAACCCGAGGT
>CAZSTM010000053.1:0-1812 GCA_964609635.1 uncultured Gemmatimonadales bacterium | reverse complement strand
GAGGAGGAACCCGAGGTCGCCCAAGCCGAGGAGGAAGAACCCGAGGTCGCGGCAGAGGAGCCTGAGAAAAAAAGTGGTGACGAGGAGATAAATATAAGCCAGGAAGAAATAGACAAACTTTTCCAGTAAAACAATAACTTTTCCTTTTTACGATCCGAAGACGGTAGCGGGTGCAAGAGTAACTTGACTTTATCACTCGGTTTGATTAATTTGGATTTTCACAGGTGATTTTAACTGCATACTTGAGGAGGTATTTTCGTGCCGGAAGTTATTATCGATGAAGGTGAATCTTTTGACAGGGCGCTGAAAAGGTTTAAAAAGAAATGCGAGAAAGCCGGGATACTTTCGGATCTTCGTAAACACAGGCATTTTGAAAAGCCCAGCGAAAAACGTAAACGTAAAATGAACGCCGCCAAGAGAAAACTCAAGAAGGAGGCCAGACGATAGGATCCGCCCTCGTACGAGTTCCGGTTTGCTTGGTTTAAACATGGGGAAAGCACCATGTTTTGTCCGCTTTGAGCCTTTAACAAGTTGGATGACCTGTTAAAGGCTTTTTTTCGTTATCTTAGGTTTAGTGCAGACTATGTTAAGTCTTCAAACCCGTGAAATCCTGGAATATAACCGCGTACTGCAGCAAGTAAGCGAGTATGCGGTCACTCCCGCCGGAGCTTCCCACGTATTGGCCCTGGAACCAGTGACCGATGACTCCGTCATTGAACGGGAGTTCGACCGATTGTCCGAGATGGTCTCTATAGCGGGCGGGGAAGCCAATTTCTGTCCGCCGGAAGTGCCGGTTCTTTCCGAGCAGATTGCCCGCTTGACCAAGCCTGGAGTTGTGCTGGAAGCCGTCGAGGTCGTCTCCTTCGGCAAGCTCCTGGCTGCGGCCGGCGCTGTCAGCAGCTACATCCTGCGCCGGGAGGATTCTTTGCCGGGCTTGAGCCTGCTGGCGGCGAGGCTGAACGCTTTCGAGGAGCTCGAGCGCCGGATCGCTCGCACTTTCGATGAAAATTCCCAGGTAAAAAGCAGCGCCTCTCCGGTGCTGGGCAAGCTGCGCCGCGATGCCCGGCTTGTGCGCGAACGCATCGAGGAACGTCTCGAGCAGATCGCCGAGCGCCTGGATCAGGAAGGCTCGATGGGAGAAAATTTCATCACCCTGCGCCAGGAGCGCTACGTTCTGGCTATTCGGCGGGATGAGATGCATACTTGCCCGGGGATCATCCAGGGCGAAAGCGGCAGCGGCAACACCCTGTTTATCGAACCCGAAGAGGTGGTGCGGCTGAATAACCGTTTACGGGAAATAGAAATGGATATTCGACGGGAGGTTATCCGAATCCTGGCTGAATTCAGCGATGAGTTGGTCCGGAACCGGCCCGCACTGGAAGAGAATGTCAAGGTACTGGCTGCCACGGACAGCCTTTATGCCAGGGCGCGCTACGCCGAGCGTTTCCACTGTTGCCGCCCGTTGTCCGGCCACAGCAGACCATTGGTTCTGAAAAATGCACGTCACCCCCTGCTGCTCGTTCGTCTCTCCCCATCCGGGAAGCTTCCAGGCAGCATGGAGCTGGTGCCCCTTAACCTCGAACTGGATGAAGATGAGCGAACGCTTCTGGTTTCCGGGCCCAACGCAGGGGGCAAGACCGTGCTGCTTAAAACGGTCGGTCTTATAGTCCTGATGTCCCAGAGCGGGATATTCCCGCCGGTGGGGGAGGGCACTTCCCTGACGGTCTTCGAGTCCGTGTTCGCGGCTATCGGTGACGAGCAGTCGATCGACAAGGACCTGAGCACCTTCAGCGCCCATGTGAGCGACCTGCG
>CAZSTM010000052.1:0-13597 GCA_964609635.1 uncultured Gemmatimonadales bacterium | reverse complement strand
TCTTTAGTTGCCAGGTTGCCGTCAATGTCCCTGTAATAAGTCACGAGGTCCAGTACCATGTCGTTGGTCAGCAGGTAGCTCATGCCCGCCTCGAAAGCATCTGTCCTGGCGTATTCCAGACCACCGAGGTTGTATTGGTTTGACCCGCCCGAGCTTATCCTGAGCATATAGTCAAGGCTCGGCAACTGGGTGAATACACCGTAAGAGAACCTGAGCTGTGTTTTGTCCGTCACCGGAAAAGCCACGTCAAAGCGCGGGGACAAAGTAGTCTGAACGTTGGGCTGGACGTCTTCAGCGTAAGGATTCCATGATGACTTGCCCCAGTTCGTCTTAGGTGCGTAGCCGTCGTACCTTAGACCGTAATTGACAACTAAATCTCCCACATCAGTCCTGTTCTGGATGTAAACGCTCCAGATTTCCGGATACTTTGTATAAGTATCCAGAGGATCTATATATTCGGTCCGGTAATCGGTTCTGAAATCGTAGATATTGAAATAGGTGTACTGAAATCCCAGCTTGGCCCGGTTATAGCGGTCAACTTGAAAATCAAGATCGGCCTTGAAATTTCTCTGTCTCTCGCGATCGTAGTTGTAATTCATGTAATAGGCCGTATAATCACCCATATGGAAAGGACTTTCATAAGGGACTCCCTGTTTCCAGCCTAATTCACCGTCCACCCACTGCTCTCCGAGACTGGCGTGCGCGCCTTCCCTGTTTTGGTACCCTTCTATCTCGAAGCGAAGGTCGTGCGGGCTCCAGCTCATGAAAGTATCGCGTTCATAGTCGCTTTCTATGCTGCCCTGATTGACAGCCACGGACCCGAAATAGCTGAACCGGAACTGGAGCGAGGCGCTCCTGGTTGCCGTCCTGAAAATGTTCCAGTCAAACCCGGTTAAGAGGTTGTGTGTCTTGGTCCTTCTGCCGTACGCCTGGGGTACGTAAACAACTGTATCTCCGCCCCAGTCCCGGGACTCCCAGAGAGGGTCGCCTTCATAGAACAGCCCTGTCTGGAAATAATTACCTTCTCCTTCATAGCCGGACGGGTATGAATGCTGGTTTCGGGACCAGTTTTCCAAAACGATGAATTTAAAGTCCTTGATAGGAGAATAGGTAAGTTTCCCTGAGAGCAGGGTCCTGTCGCCCCAGTTGCTCGGCAGCCGTACCGGGTTGCCTGCGGTGAACAGGCTCCCCTGATGTACAGCGCTCGCCGAGTTATAGAGCTGGGGATGATCCTGCTGCAGGCCGGCAGCGTAAAATGCGTGACCGGTCTGAAACTTCTCCAGAGTAAAGGGATACTCTAGTCCCGGATTTTCCATCCTGGTTGCCATTACCAGAGGATCGTTTCTGACAGCTTCATTGAGCCGCTCTACGAATGTCTGGTCAATGCCGCGGAAACCATCACTCGCGTGGGTAGGGCTTCTGTCGGCCTGGCCCTGGATTTCACCGGAGACGTGAAAATACATGTTCGGGATAACCGGGATGGGCCCACCGAGGCTCGTCATTAACTGGTTGTATCCCCAGTCGGCAGTACGCGGATTGATCTGGTCGGTGGTATAGCGGACATTGGCAGCCAGAGAGCTGCCGCCTTCTTTGGTGACAATGTTCACGATACCCGACTGTGAGTTTCCGTATTCGGCCTGGAACCCGCCGGTGATGATATCTACCTGTTCCACCGCCGAGGTTCCCACCTCGAGCGGAGTGGTATCGTCACTCCTGGAGCCGAATTCGTTTTCGAAAATCCAGCCCTGCCCGGTTGCGAACGGGTTGGCGGAGTAGTTGCGAACCATGAGACCGTCGACTATCATGGCCTCTTCGCCGATTCGCCCGCCGCGAATGCGCAGGCCTCGATCCCTTGCATCCCTGCCGCCGATCTCCACGCCGGCCTCGAGGATCATAATATCCTCCAGCCTCTGGACTGGTGTCTCATTGATTTGTTCTGCAGTCATGCGCCGCTTGGTGGTTGTTTCATCACGGGGGCGGAGTATCTCGGCTTCCCCCTCGATGGTGATACCTTCAAGTTCGACCACGGTAGAACTGAGATTACCGTCGACCGTGATAGTCTGTCCGGCCAGGATTAACTGGCTGGTCACCGTGGTCTTCTGGTACCCGGTGAAGGTAAAGGTAATATTCCTTTGCCCCGGAGGAACGTTGAGGATGAAGAAGTAACCGTCCGCATTGGTCACATTTCCCAGGCGCGTGCCCTCGACAGTCACCTGGGCCCCCTGCAGAGGTTCTCCTGTATCCTGGTTCCGGACAGTGCCTTCTATCTTGCCGGTGGAAAGCTGGGCATACAGACCCGCCGAGTTGGAGAGCACGAGCAGCACAAGGATGGCTAGTGCAACTGACCCAGCTCGCATTAAACATTTTCGTTGCATATAATCCCCCAATTAAAATTGGACATTGTAGCAACTACTAAGAAAAAATGAACCTGACTTAGTTTTCATAGACGAACCTCCTTTCTGGGATTTGCGGTGAGGTGGGTAAAAGATTGGGGTAACGGACAACTCACTTGAACTTATGTTTAACCTCCTTTCGTTAAATTCAGGCACGAGGCTGGCTGCCTCCGGTATTAATCCTTATACCAAAACAAATAGAGTCTTTGGCAACAAAACAATGATGAAACAGGTTCTCATCCATTGACAGCAGGCGGAATGGTAATCCCTGCGCTTTTCAATGCATCCAGGATGGTGTTTGTGGAAACAGGTTTTTCGAAATAAAAGTCGGCGCCGAGTTTATAGCCTTTGTCCTTTATCTCGGGATTCCCGTAGGCGGTTATCATTATGATTGTCGGGTTTGAGTTATCGTGCTTTTCCTTGATAAAGCTGATCAGTTCGAATCCCTCCTCACCGGTAGAGCCGTGTAGTCTCAAGTCCAGGATAACTGCCTGATATTCGTTTTCATTCAGAAAGAGGATCGCCTCTTCCTTGGATTCGGCCGCATCAATGAACACATCTGGATACTGGAGGATTTTCTTGTAGGCGAACAAAATGGAGGACTCGTCATCCACCAGGAGGATTCGCTTTGTCATGAAGTTTTCCTTCATCGGCCAACCTCCTGAAAAGGTTAATGAAACAAGGATCGCTTTCCCCTCCAGCAGGAGCTTATTGTTTCTCTGTTTTCAGCAGGATGTTGAGTTTGGTTACAATGGCTTTCTTTGGAAATACTCCTGTGATATGATCTACTACCTGGCCGTTTTTAAAAAAGATGAGTGTCGGGAGATCCCGGATACCGTATTCCTTGGCTGTTCGTTTATTCTGATCAATATCAAGCTTGCCTAATTTGATTTTTCCCTGATAGTCAACAGACAGTTGCTCCATTGTTGAAGCGATAATTCGACAGTACCCGCACCACTCAGCTACAAATTCCACCAGAACGAAACCTGAATATTCAAGAACTTCTTTCCGAAAATTATTATCTGTCAGCACAGGGAGATTTGTCTTTTCGTTCACTGTTTCGTATCCTGTTGGTTGATCATTGGCTTTCTTTTAATCCTGTTTTTATCTTATTATTTAAATCTGTAAATATACAAATTGTGTTCCGAAAACAAAAAACCACCTGGAAAATGTTCCAAGTGGCTGTAATTATTAGACATCTAGTTTTTCAGAGAAGCATTCGGTTTTATGGAAGACAGGGTGCTCTCTCCGAAATATCGGAGAGTGTCCGATATTTCGGAGGCTTTACTCTTTCCGTTTGATTCCCAGTTTTTCCATTCTCGATTCCAAAGTTGTCGGTTTCATGCCTAACAGCTCCGCTGTTCCTGATTTCCCTCTCACTCGCCAGCCTGTCAACTCTAAAACCTTTCTGATATGCGCTCTCTCAATTTCTTCAAGGGTGTAAATATGCGACATAACGCTTTTAGTCTCATCGCTTACTTTAAGCCATTCACCCAATTCCAACTGGTTTCCCCGGCTGACAATCATTCCCCGCTCGATAACGTTTTTAAGTTCCCGGACATTACCCGGCCAGTGGTAGGATTCCAGGGAATTCATCACATTCTGCGGAATGGATTTTATCTTTTTACCTGTTTTCGCTCCGTACTTGTTGATAAAATAATTTACCAGCAGGGGGATATCCTCCTTGTGTTCCCTCAATGGAGGTAATTTAATTGGATAGACATTCAGCCGGTAGAAAAGGTCCTCGCGGAACCGGCCTTCTTTAACCTCTTTTTGCAGGTCCCTGTTGGTAGCTGCAATGACACGAACGTTAACTTTAATGGTTTGCGAGCTTCCCAGGCGCTCGAATTCTCCATCTTGGAGGACTCGCAGGAGTTTGGCCTGCAATTCCAGGGGCAGTTCGCTTACCTCATCCAGGAATATCGATCCCCCATCGGCCAGCTCAAAGCGCCCGATCTTGCGGGAATACGCCCCGGTGAAAGCTCCCTTTTCGTGTCCGTACAACTCGCTTTCGATGAGGCTGGACGGCAGGGCGGCGCAATTGACAGTTATCAGCGGCCGGTCTGCGAGGGGACTGACATTATGCACTGCATGGGCAATGAGCTGCTTGCCGGTACCTGTTTCACCAAGGACCAGCACGGTGGCATCCGTTGAGGCGACCTGTTCCACTTTCTCCAGGATCTTGTTCAGCCCATCACTGTTGCTGATAATCTCCTCGAAGCTATGCTCGATCTTGATCTCTTCCTGCAAATATATGTTTTCCGCCTGGAGACGGTTTTTCAGGCGCTCCACCTCGGCATGTTCTTTTCGCAGTGCCGTTTCCGCTTTCTTGCGCTCGGTGATCTCGTGCAGAAGTTCAAGGTTTCTTTTTCTTATGTACCGCGTTCTGACAGCGTGAATTCCCCAGCTGAATACTAAAAGCAAAGCCACTACTAATCCTTTGAACCAGATTGTCGCCCAGAAAGGCGGCAGAATCTCAAAGGACAATTCCGCTGTCTGTTCGCTCCAGATACCGTCCTTATTCCTGGCTCGTACTTTAAATGCATACTTTCCCGGGGGAAGATAAGGATATGAGATATAATTTTCGTAAGTTTTAGCCCAATCCTTGTCCAAACCTTCCAGTTTATAGCCGTAAAGAACATTTTCCGGCGCGGCAAAACAGATCCCGACATAATCGATTCTCAAATTGTTCTTATCATAACTAAGCTTCATACCACTTATTACTGTCGTATCTTCATCCTGTATCCTGAGTTTTGTAATGTATACAGGCGGTGGGAGAAGAGTCGGCCTGTCAGCCCGTGGATTATATTTTATCACCCCGTTTGGTGATTTGAACCACAAGTTGCCTTTACTATCCTGTAGGGGTCTAAAGTGCCTGGTCGCGGTAAAACCCTCATCCGAGGAGTAAACATTAAATTTCTCGCCATCGAACCGGCAGAGCCCTTTAGGGGTGACGAAATAAAGGCGTTCATCATTTTCCACTATGCAGTAACAGATATTGCTTGAAAGGCCGTCTTCAATAGTGTAGTTGGTAAATCTCGTCCCGTCGAACCTGCTTACGCCTCCGCCATTGGTTCCCATCCAGACAGCGCCGGATGTTTCTTGAAATATTGTCCAGACATCGTTATGCGCAAGACCGTCCTCAGTGGTATAGTGCTTTCCTTTAATCCGCTGATTTTCCCCTGCGTACTTGAAATAATCGTCTATATCAGATACGATTACTCCGTTATCGGTCGCAAACCAGAGATTCTGCTGAGAATCTTTTAGTATATATTTTATTCCTCTGGGCCAATTCAAGTGTCTCAAAGCTGTTCCATTAAATACTGCCAGTTCCTGCCAACCACCGAAAAGGTAATTTCCAATTTTATCTGTATTGATTGCCTTAACATCACCTAGCAAATCCTTTTCTCCCTTACTTTTCAGATAAGGCTTAAAGCTCTTGCCGTCGAATCTGTAACTCATTCCAAACCACAAGTTCCCCTGCTTGTCTTCGAAAGTGATGCTGCCAAACCAGGGATCATCAGTTTCTTCTCCCAGGGAATAATGTCTCCATCGATGGCCATCGAACCTGTTCAGCACCTCACCTGTTGAAAACCACATTGTACCTTTACTGTCTTCGAAAATGCCAACGATTTGATTATCGGCAAGCCCGTCCTTTGTGGTATATGTATTCCATTTCTCTCCGTCATATTTGGTAACTCCGTCAATATACCGGTCGTTGAACCAAACGTTTCCTTTCGAATCTTCGAGAATAGGAGCAATGGAATTTTCCGGAAGCCCGTCTGCTGTAGTATAGGTAACAAATGCCGTTCCGCTGAGTCTCGCTACTCCGTCTCCACCGGTTCCAAACCACAGGTTCCTTTCATTATCTTCATAAATCGAGGTGATCTGATTTGAAGGCAGTCCATTCTCCTTGGTATATAAATTCCAGTTTTGACCATTATATATGCCCAGGCCTCCTCCCCCTGATGCCAACCAGATATTCCCCTGACTGTCTTCGAGAATATACGGGTCACTGCCTGCCGGAACCCCGTCCTTTAAGCTGAAAACCTTATAATCAGCGCTTTCTATGGCTCCGGTTATTTTTATTGCGATATTTTCTATTCCAGGACCGCCGTATCCGCCCAACCAGAGATTTCCCTTCTTGTCCTCTAAAATCGAATTAATGTGGCAGGGTGGAGCCAAAACTCCCGTGTTGTATGTATTCCAAGTGTTACCATCGAAACTGCTGATCCCTCTCTGTAATCCGAACCACAGATTGCCTTTGGAATCTTCAAAGATCGTCCTTACTCTATCGTCACCCAAGCCGTCTGACGTGGTATAGTAAATCCAATTAGCTCCGTCATATCGGCATACACCGCCTCCATATGTGCCAAACCACATGTGGCCGCTGGAATCCTCAATGACAGACCAGACATCATAACTCCCCAAAACACCTTCGGTGTGAGTCGTCCAAGTTTCGCCATCGAATTTGCTGATTCCCCCTCCCCAGGAGCTGAACCAGAGATTTCCCTTCGAGTCCTCTTTAATCTTAAAAACATTATTTCCAGCCAGTCCATCATCCGTGCTGTAAGTGGTGAATGTTACGCCGTCAAATTTGCAAACTCCAACCGGTGTCCCGAGCCAGAGATATCCATTTCGGTCCTGTGATATTGCCGAAACATAATTGGACTCCAGCCCATCATCCGTAGTGTAGATCTTAAAGAAATATTTTTCTGCCCGGACGATTTCCTGGAAGATAAAGAGAAAGGCGCTGGTTGCTATAAGGGTAAAAAGGATTCTTTGTCTCATCGTAACTACACAGGTGTAAGGAAACAGAATTATTGATTCACAATTGTAATAGTATAGCGTGAAACGGGCTATGATAAAAAGATGTGTAAAAAGGTAAAGGTGGTGGTATCCTTCCAAGTATTGGAAAAACCACTTAAAATCAGGAAGGAGGCACCGCCATGGAAGAAGTTACCACGGTTCATACCGATCGGTCAACACCTGAGTTTGAATATTTGGAGGATTGGGTACGTTTGAAGGTTCAGGGGTTCATTCAAGGGATATTGGAAGAGGAGGTTGAGAGTCTTTTAGGGCGTGCCAAACACCAGCGACGCGAGGGTGGCCTGCCGCCGACACTTAACCCTTATTTCTACATCTTATTCAACTTCCCTGAAACTGATATTCCCACACTCGTATTCGCTAATAATTTTCAATTCTCTACCAGATAATCTTTTCCTTACCTCACCCACCATTCTCATTGTATCACACATGAAAACGAAAATCAATGCTTTACTGGTTTATCTGCATTTCACGAAGAATATTTGAAAGAAGATAGAAACAGTGGGATTAGAATTCTGAGAGGATTTGAGCAGGAGCTATTAACAGAATATCAAGCATACCCAGTACTACTTTGAAACTTATCTGAAGATATCAAACACTGCCGGTGCCGGAAAACTTGAGAGAATACTTGGATAATTGGGAGCTTTAGCCAGGATGAGAGAGGAAGGTAGAGGTAGGAGTGATTTTTTCAGGTATATGTTCCTGAGAATTTTAAAGTCGATCTTGATAATTTTTTCAGAAATATTTTCTGAAGATAAGACGATAAAATGCTGGACTGAGTTCCAAAGGGGAGGGATCCAGCATCTATTAATAATAGTCCAATTTTGTGTAAATAGATTAACTTTCAGCAGTCGTGCATCTGTATCCCTTCAGAACAAGTCCACAACAGAGAGGTATGTTTCAGTAGACAAGAGGGCCGTTGGAGAGAGGCTAAGTGTAGTAGAAAAGCCCCGGCAGTAGCACACTGCCAAGGCTCTTAGACATACACACACGCAGGAGAATTTGTGACAGTTTTGTGACATTCGATGGTTGGAGCAGCTGCCAACTGTCGCAGGGAATTTCGTAAGTGCTTGAAATATATGGTGGGCGCTACCGGATTCGAACCAGTGACCTCCTGCTTGTAAGGCGTATTTGCGTAAAACATCTAACTTCTTATAAATCAACCAAGTCCGTATAACAACCTGCCAAACCAAGATTTAAAATATGCAAGATATTCAAGATATTCAAAATATTAAAGATATTCATCGAAAAAATGGTCACAAACCGTCGAAAAAGTAGTCACCACCTGAGAATGAGAAACAAATAGAAGGTTTTTATAGGGCCACTATTTCATAAAAAATCATCTCTTTATCATTGAGTGAAAAGTGTCCAATTTGTTCTGAAGGGATACAGTCGGGACAATTACCTGTTATTTTCTTCTCCCTTAGTCCGGGACACTGCTGCTATCTGCTCAAACACGCCCACTATTTCCGGAAAAAAATCTTCGAACACGGGGTAGCGGTCACGGCTCCCATCGAAGCGCTTTAATGCTTCGTAAACTTGTGAAACATATGGGAATCCTTGTTTTTTCTCTATCTCGAAGAACTCGGTTAGATTTTTTCCCGGCTCGTATTTCGCCATCATACAGGCTTCGGTTGCCCGGACCACATGCTCACTTACCCAGTCAGCGATATGTATTCCCCATTTCAAGCCGTACTGCTCCAGTTCTTCGGGTTTGACGGTTTGCAAATGTGTGCATGGTCCAATCAGTTTGTCGATATTTGCTTCGACAATGTGATTAACATGCGGGTGGCTGAATTCGTGCCAGAATATATTGTTTTGTTCCCATCCGAAATCTGGCAGACTGTCCGTAGTAATCCCTTTTGGACCAACAACAACGAAGGTCGTATACTCGTTGTCTGCCGTCAAAATTCGATGGCCGTACCCACAATAATCATTCAATGGTGAAAATATCAGGTTGTATTCTTTTTGCGTGGTGCCGAAAAACTCTTCAATATCCTGCGGGTAGTTACGCCGGTCAGCCGTAAAAAACGTCTCGATCATCCGCTTATATTGTGGTGCCTGGGAAAAGAAAAATTCATCGAATGAGCTTTTTCCCGCGAAATCGCTCAGGGCAGAGAAGTACTCATCGAGCTTATCATTGCCTCCCGCTATGGCCAGCAGCAGGCCGTCAGGTTCATAGCGAGGCTCCAAATCAGGCAGGCTGCCCCTGCAGAG
The DNA here is from genome assembly GCA_964609635.1 of uncultured Gemmatimonadales bacterium. GTDB lineage: Bacteria > Gemmatimonadota > Glassbacteria > GWA2-58-10 > GWA2-58-10 > JAFGTO01. The sequence goes on along the minus strand of CAZSTM010000052.1, from coordinate 4,160 downwards.
AACTGCCCTGAGTGGATGACTATACCAAAAGGCATGTTCGCTCATTTGTTCTGTCAGATTGACAACCTTTTGAGATTTGAAGTTTGAAAAATACGCCAATGCGTCGCGTTTGTAGCTGGATTCCATGCCACCAACTATGGGCTTTCCGTTGGGGTGTCGATAGTCATCGCACAGGAGCTGGGCCGCAGTCAGCAGCTCGATCCTTGGATCTATACGGATAATTATGGAACCGAATTTTCTAGTGATACCGTTCTCATTTATCTCACTATTCGATGATACTGCCGGGGTAGTAGCCAAGCAAAGCAGACAAAAAGCAATTATACAGAACATCATATAAGTTTTTTTCATTGTAGTTCCAACTCCTGTGATTGGCCTGCCCTAAAAAAACACCCGGATGCGCTTTTACCCGATTACCCAATCCACTTTCTGGCCCTCAGCCAAGAATTAGCCCGAGCATTTTGAATGAGCATATCATTGACACTGCACTGATTAAGAAAAACAATGGAATTAACCAATAAGTTCTCTTAAAAAACTCTTGCCTACTCACCAAATGGCAAGAAAGACCAATGCAGATAGTCCATACTACTAAAGGAACAAGAAACACCCCCTGGTTGCCCAACAACTTGAGCAGAATCTCAGATATATTCCCCTCATTGGAGTTGAAACCGTCTATAAAAATGTTCAACCGCATTACAGCATTCGTAATTGCACAGGCAAAAAGCAGAAAAGAGTCCCTACGCTTCAAATACAGGGCTGTGAAACAAGCCGCCAAGAGCAAGGTCACGGCTGGTCCGCAGGCGCTGGAGATGATATTTTCAGTCGGCGTCAGATTTGGGTCAAGATTGCCCTTGGTGTCATAGTGCTGGACTCTCCCAGCGCTAAAACTAACCTTCGGATGATAGCCAAGAGCCTTGAAGGCAAAGAAATGACCGTACTCATGAGCTACAGCCGAGAAAGCGCCCACGACGAATAAAATAGCTAAGTATCTTGAGTACTTAAGAATCCAATTGCGCTTTACCATTAGATCATCTCTCAAAGTTATCGTATGTAAACTTTGCTTTAAAAGATGGAAAGGGAATATTTCAGATAAAATATTCCCATCCCGACAAAGCAGTTCGTGGTTATTTTCTGACGAACAGCAGATTCCGCACCCTGCCGACATCTATAGTAAAGCCGGTCACTTTTCCCTGGTCGTTTCGTTTGAAAACTACCGGGATAGACGAAAGATAGAATGTATCCGCCACCCCAGAGTGGACCAGCGGGTCCTTACCGGTGATGCCTGATATTTTACGGAATAACGGATCGATTACGGGAGTATGGATGAACAGACTGTCTGTGACCAGTTCCACCCGGTAGGTGGCATCCAGCTCATCGCTGTAGTATTCGCCGGCGAATGCGGCCAACTGCACGGTGGTCAGCGTCTCCTGATCCTCGATGCGCTTGAGGCAGTGCTCGCCGTTTTGGTAAAGAATGAAATGAGTGGCCGGGCCGCGGTCTGTCCCATGGAACACCATTTTGATCTCCGGCGCCTCGGCGATATGGAACAGGCTGTCCGTTTCCGGAACCAGGCCGAATTGGCTTTGACCGGTACCCTGCCCTTTAAGCACGCTGTCTTCCTGCGTTATGGTTATGGCGAAGCCGTTATCCATCTGGTATTTTCCGGTGTATGAACTCAATGAGCGCGGTTTCAGAGTTACCTTGGCTGTGCTGTCCTTTGCCGCCGGTTCGGAGTTGTTCGCGGTGGCAAAGGAATCTCCCAGGACGATTTTAGCGATTTCCCGGACGGTGCTCCCCGGCGATCCCTGATCGCTGTTGCACAGGCAGACCACGCTTAAACCGTGTTCCGGCAGACGCATCATGTCGCAGCGGAAGCCAGGTGTAGCCCCGCCGTGGCTAACTGTGAGCTGCCCGCCGTCCTCTTCCACCACCAGGCCGAAGGCATAACTCAGGGTATCCCCTTTGTTCAGCATTCCACGGGTCTGCATCAACTCGGTGAAGTGCGGTCCACCGACCTTCTGGTCGTAAAAGTTTCGCTGCCAGCGGGCCAGGTCTTCCACGGTAGTATAGAGGTTATTTGCTCCGACAGAGGAGTTGCTGCGTTCACCGGTCGGTATCCAGGTGCTGTCGCCAGGCCGGGTGTAGCTGAGGGCTTCGTTCCTGATGGCCTTTTCCGGACTGTCGTTGAAAACAGTCCTGCTCATCCCCAGGGGCTTGAAAATGCGCTCCTGAGCGAAAGCGCCCAGGGATTTTCCGCTTACCCGCGCGACGACCTCGCCAAGAAGGACGTATCCGGAATTGCAGTAGAGATGTTCAGCGCCCGGGGTGAAATTGAGCGTATGGCAGCGGAAGATCATCTTCAGGTCATCTTGAGTGCTCAATGAATCGGCGAACTTCCGGCCGCAAAGCACCAGTAGCAAATCGTTCGACCAGATGCCGCTGGTATGGTGGATCAACTGGCGGATGGTCACCGGCTGCCCGTAGTCGGGCAACTCCGGAATATACTGGTGGATTTCGTCGTCCAGCGAAAGTTTGCCGTCTTGGGTCAGAATCAGGATGCAGGCCGCGGTGAACTGTTTGGTCATGGAGCCGATGTTGAAAGCGGTGGCCGGGGTGATAGGTATATTTTTCTCCAGGTTGGCCAGCCCGTAGCCTTTTTTAAGTATTACTTTGCCGTTCAGAATGACGGCCATAGCGCAACCGGGGCCATCGGTTGGCACCTCTTTACTGATCAGCACCAGGCTGTCCACTCGAGCCTCCAGGGCTTTACCGCGTGTTGGCGCGCCGGTCAGAACGGTTGCCCATGTTATGCCGAAGGTGAACAAGATGAGAACGAGGATGGCTGCTGAGAACACGGATATTGACCTTTTCACATTTTCTCCCAAGTTTTGCCCGGATGGTTACGGTAATTGATTAGGAACATCAAAATGAAGGGTGCCGATTGCAAAAAAAGATTTCTTATAAAGCTATGATTTATGACGTTCCCATTGGAGAAACAGTTTCATTTTTTATTACTGAACAAAAAGACTTTAAAATAAAATAAATAAGGTTGCGAACTGATCGAAGAAGAAGCCTGCCAATTGTTGCACTTGACACAAATTGCAGCCTGTTTTGAGATGTTTTCGAGAGCTTTTAATTAGATAATCATATATTCATTATTAAGCCTCATTACGTGCTTGTAATCTGATTTTAATCTTATAGAACTCTATATTCGATTTCATTTTGCAATGAGAATTATGAGGCCCTGCCCACTCCTTTAATAAGATATTCACCAGCGAAATTCGCACCGCAAGGACATAGTATAAACCCGATAATTGCCCCTTGTATATTAACGATTCGCATAAAATGCATACCATTTCTTTCCTTTGGAAAATAATTGAAACCGGTTTCTGCTTTTTTTCATCTAAGGAGTATATAGCCTGCTCACAATAATCCACTGTCTTGTTCCCGAGTAGTCGCAGGATTTTTGGGTAATATTAATCCTTTGGGATAGATTTTCTCTTACTTTATATAAAGGAACCGTGCAATGAAGATTGCGATAGTATTCACCATTATGAGTTTAAGCTTTTGTTCTCTTGTTACGGATATTAAAGGGCAGGGGCCAGAGAAGAGTTTTTTTTACAATGATCACACCATTCTTCCATGGGCCAGTTGTTATTTCTTCTTTGAGAATGGGTCTAAGCAGAAGCTTCCTTTCCTGCCGGTACTGGACAGAGAAACACGCAGTCCGATCGGTTCCAATAACTATTCCCGGGACATTGAAGTAAGCGGCTCAGTAGTATTTGCCGGAAATGGGATTGCAGAATCTGATGGATGGGATTGCTATAAGGGACTCGATGTGAAAGGCAAGGTGGTAATTTTTTGCCCGGACTTGCCGGACAGCGCAAATAACCGACACAGAAGTGATGTGAGCATGGAACACCGGCTTGAATCGGCAGCTAAAAGAGGAGCCTGCGCAGTGGTGCTTTTCAAGCTGAATGATAAGTATCCTTTCCTAGGATATTTTTACCGCGATTCGATAAACGCAGCTGAGATTCCTGTAATCAGTTTGAGCCTTGAGGGTGCCAGAAATCTAATCGAGAGTACAATGCCTTTCAGCAGTATTGAGCATGGAAAGCGTGGAGCAGTTGAATTGGTGGTCAAGCTCGACCTGCGCATCTCCA
>CAZSTM010000051.1:0-13622 GCA_964609635.1 uncultured Gemmatimonadales bacterium | reverse complement strand
TCGTTGATTTCGATTCCGGGAATTTCAGCTTTTTAAAAAAGAATAATTTTCTGGTGCTTGATCCCAAGGGAAAAAAACCAGCCGGAATCCGGTGGTGGAACGGTGAATCGGCACTGGTCGATTTGTCCAATCCCGAGGCTTTTTCCTGGTTTACCGGTGAGCTTAAAAGACTGCAGAAAGAATATGGAATCGACGGGTTCAAGCTGGATGCCGGAGATGCCGAATATTTTGATCCCGGGTTTAAAAGTTACGGCAATATCACCCCGAATCGCTATACAGACCTGTTTGTCGAAGTGGGTACCCATTTTTCCATAAATGAGCTGAGAGTGAGCTGGCTGGCTCAATCCATGGGTCTGGTCCAGCGGCTGCGGGACAAGAACAACAGCTGGAACAGGGCCACAGGCCTTGGGGCACTGATTCCCCACGGTCTGACCGAATCGCTTATCGGATATGCCTATTTCTGCCCGGACATTATCGGGGGAGGCGAGGGGGGCGATTTCCAGAGCGAAAAGTTCAGGGGAATGGACCCGGAGCTGTTTATCCGCTGGACGCAGGCCTCGGCCCTGATGCCGATGATGCAGTTTTCATATGCCCCCTGGAACCTGGACGAGGAATCCACGCGGATTTGCCTGCGGTACGCCCGGCTCCATGAACAACTCGGAGACTACATCTATTCTCTGGCGATCCAGGCACAACAGACAGGAAGGCCGATTATCAGACCGCTGTTTTTCCGCAACCCGGAGGATGAAAACACCTATCTGATAGATGACCAGTTCATGCTCGGCGACCGTTTCCTGGTAGCCCCCGTGCTGGAAAAGGGAGCACGCGCCAGGGATGTTTACCTGCCTGCCGGTCTCTGGAAAGATTTCTTCAGTGGAGAGATCTATAAAGGTAAACAAACTCTGGACAGCTACCCGGCTCCTCTGGAGAAACTGCCGCTTTTTGTCGGCCTGGACTGAGAATAATATACCGTAAAATTAAAGACAGCATGAAACTATTCGCCCAGGGAGGTGTCATGAACAGGATGTTTTTGGTTATATGCTCGCTTTTAGTCGCCGCCTGCGGCGGGAATGGACATCGCTCCGGTTCTGGTGCGGGGGATTTCCAGGTCTGGCCGCAGAACATAGAAATCAGGGCCTATCCAAATTCTTTCAGCCGCGAACCGGACCTGCGCATGATCGAGCTGGAGGGTCTGGCAGCAGAGGTGGTCTCCGCCCAGGTCGTGGTTAAGAACAGTGTCGGAATAAAAGGTCTTTCCGGTAAGATATCTGAATTATCCGGTCCCGGTGGAGTAGTTATTCCCGCCGGAGCATCGCGGGTGCGCTATGCGGCCCTACTGCCGGTGGATGAGACAAGAATGCTTACCCCGGACCCGCTGCTTGAGGTAGGCTCGGTGGATGTGCCTGCAAATATGGCCCTGCCCGTGTGGCTTACAATCAGACTGCCGGGAGAGGTCTCTGCCGGCTTCTACAGCGGAAAGCTCGAGATCGCCGCCGAATCCGGGGAGAAAGCGTCACTCGAGCTGAAGGTGGAAGTTTTACCCACACGGCTTCCCGAGCCCCGGGACTGGGAGTTCTATATCAATATCTGGCAGGACCCCAGCGGTGTGGCAAAAGCACACAAAGTCAGGCACTGGAGCGATGAGCACTGGAAACTGCTCGAGAAGTATGCAGAGAACTTTGTGGCCCACGGCATGGATGTGATCACTACCAGCATAGTGTATGACCCCTGGGGCAGCCAGACCGGCTACCCGTATGAAACTATGGTTGATTGGAAATATCCTGGAGAATACCAAAAAGGCCGGCCGGGAAACTTCGAGTGGGATTTCTCGGTTTTCGACCGCTATGTTTCGATGATGATGGATGCGGGTATGACAGAAAAGATCGACTGCTTCTCCATGGTCGAGGGACCGTGGATCAATACCAATGCCGATATCCGCTACACGGACACCGCGAGCGGCACTTATCGCACGCTTGACCTCACCCTGGGCGATGCTGTCTGGAAAGAGGTCTGGGCGGCGTTCCTGCCGGTATTCCGTAAGCATCTGAAAGAAAAAGGCTGGTTCGATAAGGCCTTTTTGGCCTTTGATGAAAAGCCTGAGAAAGAGATGCGTGCCATTTACGACTTTCTGATCGGGACCGCACCCGATTTCAGGATCTCCATTGCCGGCGGCTTCCCGGGAGATGACCGCAAGTGGTCGGATGAAGTCATACTCCATTTCAATGAGCTGCAAGATGAAGCAGGATTGGCGGCTCACCGGCCGTTGATCGAAAAAATGCGCTCGGAGGGGCGCTATATAAGTTTCTATACCGCCTGCACCCCGCATTATCCGAATGTTTTTCTCTTTTCCGGGCTCAGGGAATCACGCATGCTGCCCTGGCTGGCCTGGAAGTGGGGCCTGAGCGGCTACCTGCGCTGGGCTGTAAGCGCTTTCCCGGAGGATGTCTGGAACCAGCCTAACTACAAGTGGCACTCCGGTGACATGTATTTCGTCTACCCTTACGGGAATGGGCCTCTGGATGGTATGCGCTGGGAGCTTTTCCGCCAGGGAGCACAGGATTATGAAGCGCTGCGCCTGGCGAGCCGGTTGTGCAGAAAAGCAGGAAGAGAAGACCTGCTGGACAGGCTGAACAGTGCGGTCCGGGAGGCCACCGTGCTGGAATCCTGTGACCAGATCCCCTGGGTGGGCCAGGCCCGGGCCACCGTGAATGAGGTGATACGGGAACTGGGGGCACGGTAGCAATAGACTCTTCTTACTTTTAGCCATGATGATAACTGAAATGTATTCCTGGCAATCCGCCGTGAAAAATACAATTATTATCGATTCCGACTTTTACCTGAGAGGCCTATGACCTACATTGATTTCGGAATGCTCCTGGTATTCCTGGCCTGCATGTTCCTGATCGGCTGGGCACTTTCCCGCTGGATAGATACGGCGGATGATTTCATGGTGGCGGGAAGGCACCTGACACCTTTCATTCTGGCGGCGGCTCTAACCGCCGCCAACGTTAACCTTTACAGCTTTGTCGGGCAGAGCGGCACGGCTTACAAGTACGGCATATCAATCGTCTGGCAGACCTGGACAGGCAACATGGGGCTGGTCTTTTCCGGTCTGTTCATAATTCCGATACTGCGTAGGCTGAGGATCAGGACCGTGCCGGAGTTCCTGGGCATGCGCTACAATGTCTGGGTCCGCTTTCTTATCGGGAGCTACTGGGTGTTCCGGCTGGCTTTCTGGCTGGGTATAGTCTTAAGGGCGGCGGCTATCGCCTTCATGAATATCGCCAGGGTGGCCCAGCTCCCTTTTACCGGGAGTTTTACTTTCTGGCTGGTGATTTTTGCCGCCATCGCCGTTGCCTATACCTTCCTGGGCGGCATGTGGTCGGTGACTATCACCGATGTTATCCAGTTCATCCTGATGCTCTTCGGCGCACTGATACTCCTGCCGCTGGTGATGAAACAGGTGGGCTGGTGGCCCGGCCTGGTGGAGAAACTGGCGGACGGACACCTGGATCTGGTGCCCCGGGCAGGTCAGTACAGCTGGAAATTTATTCTGGCGGCCTGGATCATGGGTATCCAGTGGGCCAGCACCGACCAGGGCCTGTTACAGATGTCGTTCAGCTCCCGTGATGCAAAGAGTGCGGCCAAGGGATTGGTAATGGCCGGGATAATCACCACGCCTTTCGCTATGCTCTGGATCATGCCGGGGCTGGCGGCTTCCGTGATTCATCCGGGTATCGCCGAGATGGACAGCGCTTTTCCGACCCTGGTCCAGAGCACCTTGCCGCCGATCCTTCTGGGGATTGTGGCCTGCGGTCTTCTCAGCTCTCAGATGAGCACCATAAGTACCAACATCGAGGGCACGGCCACGCTTTTCTGCAACGATGTCTACCGGACGATGCTGAACCGGCGCGCCACCCCCGGACAGGTACTCAGAGTTGTGCGTTTCATGACCTTCGGCGCCGGTGCCATGGGTATTATCTTCGCTTATCTGATCCCCCTGATCGGGGAAAACGTGGTGGACGCCTACCTGACCGTGGTCGGTATTTTCGACATGCCGTTTTTCATGATCACTATCGTTTTCGGCCTGCTCTGGAGGCGGGCAAACTGGCAGGGAGTGCTTATCGGCTATCTGGCCGGAGTTGCTGCCGGAGGAATCTGCGCCTACTCCTACGGCGTCGATGCATTCTTCTTCTCTATCATCATGAGCTCGCTTACCACGCTGTGCGTTACTCCGGTCGCCACCTTGATGTTTCCATTGCCCCAAAGCGAACACCTCGAGCGTATCTGGAAAAGCCGTGCTCACACCGAAACGGATAAGGGCGAGCCTTACCATCTCATCCCACGTTCGGTACCGGGCAGGTTTTTCCTGGTTCTCTTTTTCCTGGGAATGGGTGTTTACCTGGCAGGGATTCTCAGCGGCTCGACAGGTTTCGCTTATGCAGGGTTGCTGGCAACCGGAGGGATGGTGCTTTACTTTATCGCCGGCCTGCTGAGGCTGTCTTTCGATTGAGCTCTAATAGAGTGTTGAAAAAAGTCTTCCTGGCTTTTTTCAATTACGGTTTGCCCGGAAATGCTTTGGGCAAACCTCTCAAATTGCTTGATTTAAAATCTGCGCAATTTGTCGGTACATCCATGTACCGTTTATAAGCGTGTTTTTCCAACACGCTTCCAAGGGCTGCTCGGCATTTCGGAACAAGGCGCAATACAAAATCTCCAGCGCTAATAACCCTTGAATTGAATTCTGTAAGGGGTTCTTCAGGAATAAACTGTTGACTTTATGTTTTAAATAATCTTTCCGTCCACTTTTAACTAAAAGGGAGTATCTGACAATGCCTGACCTAAGGAATCTAATGAAGGGAACATTGTTGGCAGCGGTACTGTTTATCTGCTGCGGCGTATCTTCTGAAGCGGATAAAGGAGCAGGGGAGTACGCAATCATCCGGGAGCACGCAATCAGCCGGGAGCACCCGCGCCTGCTGGGATCGAAACAGGAGCTCAAGATAATGGCAAAAGAGCGTTCCGAGGCGTATGCACGTGTCGTGGAAGCAGCGCGCAACCTCGAGCCGGGCGATGAGATGGTTATTGACGACCACATGAAGATGATTTCCATGGCGCTGGTTTCTGTAATCGAAGATGACTTGGAAATCGGCAGGCAGGCTGTAGAGCGTGCGATGAAATACATCGATGCTCCCATACGAGTGGGCCATACCACCTTCGGCCACGATCTGGCCCGCTGCGCCATCGTCTATGACCTGTGCCGGCCTGTGTGGAGCGAACAGGAGCGAGAGAAGTTTTTCGATTACATCGGCAAGACTGTTGACGCCAATGTCAACTCGGAGGCCCATGTATTCCACAACGGCTGGTATGGGTACAAGCACTGGGGATACGGTCTGGCCGCCTATGCCACCTGGTACGAGTACCGGCGAGCACCGGAAATACTGGAAACCCTCTGGCACGACTATAAGACGCGTGCTGCACCCGCGCTGGAGATGTCCGGCAGCGGGGGAGGTTTCGCCGAAGGGTACTATGTCAACTACTGGTCCTACGAGTGGCTGTTTTTCTGCGATGTCGCCTACCGGGTCCAGGGCAGGGACTTTTTCGCCCTCGCTCCGGGGTTCTTCCGCAACCGGGCGGAGGCAAGCATGTTTGAAGCCTATCCCTGGATGAGCGAACGTAACTCCCGCAGGCCCATACCTATGGGTGACAGCGGTGGACAGAAACTGCGCCGGGAGCGCGACAAGGCCCTCTCTGCTCGTCGCATCCTGGTAAACCACTACCGAAATGATCCGGCCCATCAGGCGGTCCACCAGTTCAATGAGACCACCCCGGTCGCCAGCATACCCGGCAATGCCTACAAAGATTTTTTATGGCGGGACACCACGGTGAAAAAAGGCGACCTGGATAATTTCAAACTGTCACATTTCAGCCCGGCCGCCGGCTATGTCTATGCACGGAGCTCATGGAAAGACGATGCTACCCACTTCTTCTTCAAGTGCGGAGACCGTTTCACCGCACACCAGCACCTGGACAACGGTCATTTCCTGATCAGCAAGCACGAAGAGCTGGCCGGGGACGGCGGCCAATATTGGAGTTTCGGCGGAAATCACGATATCAATTACCTGCTGCGCACCATCGCCCACAGCACGGTTCGGGTTTACGACCCGGACGAAACCTGGAGCAACCTCCGCGCCTACAAGGGCCCGACAGGCAATGACGGCGGGCAGACTCATTCCTGGCCGCATCACAACGGCGCAGCCATGGATCCCGAAGACTGGCTGAAAAACTGCAACCTCTACGATATCGCTGATATAACTGCTTTCGAAGACCGGGGAAGCTACTTATACGTGGCCGGTGATTGCACCGGGTCATACTCGCAGAAAAAGCTGGAGTTTTTTACCCGCCAGATCGTATATCTTCGTCCCGGCACTTTCGTAATATTCGACCGGGTTAAATCTACGGATAAAAACTTTCCGAAAATTTGGCAGCTTCAGGCGGCAAAACCGGCTGCCGGCAGTCCGCCGAACCTGGTGGTAACCAATGACGCCGGCGGAAGGCTTTTTATCCAGACTGTGCTGCCTCGCCGGGCTAAAGTCAAACTCAACACCGGGGAGGCTCTCTACAGCTACGATGGGAACAGCTATCCACCCCAGGAAATTCGTGGCCCTGCGCCCGAATGTCGGATCGAGGTATCGTTTTCTGAACCAAGCCAGCTCGACTATTTCCTTCATGTCTTGACTGCCACGGACGACTCTGTCGAGAGTGTACCCAGGGCCCAAGCCGAACTTACGGACAATTGGGTCGTATTGACCCTGGGCGGTATAAAAATGACATTCGCCACGGCAGGTCCGGGAGGTCTGATCGAGATGGAGGGACAAACCCACCCGCTTGCCATGAGCCTGGTGGTTGAGTGAAGCCGGGCAGGTGAGAGGACCGGCCGTGACTTGCCCGCAAAGGTCTTAAACGCGCAAGAAGTGCTGCCACGGGGGGGGGGGGGGGGCGAGATACCGGAGCAAAAGGCCGTGGCTCTCGTGCTTAGTAATAAGGGGTGGAGAGTAGAACTGAAAGCACCGGAGGGTGCTGGCTCAAGTTAAGTCGAATCCGCCATTAAGATCATGGGGTTGCTATGGTGAACACGTCCTTTTTTATTGTCGTCGAATTGGTTTTCCAACCATATTTCCAACCCGGAGAAACGATTTTGAGGTAAAAAAATGAAAAATATCGGTACACCTCATAGATTTTTTTAACTTTCTGTCTCCTGTTAGATTTTCATGCTTGAAGACTACCCAAATTTATGGTAAGCTTAGTTGATAACCTTTCGGCCTTTCCGGAAGGGATATTTTTGTGCAGCGAATGTTATGGAAAATTGTGTTCTAAACCTGGATTCCCTGGCTACTGTGAAAATGGCCATATTGGTTTTCAGCTTTGAAGGGAGAGTAAAAATGACTTCTCGAATTTTCTTATTGTCAGCACTCTGTTTTTTTATAATCCTCTGCCCTGGTTTACTTTCGGCTGCGGAAGAACTTTCTTCACAGCCCGGGGGGAAAATCGTGTTTGTCAAAGGTGAGGTTTCCGGAGGCAGAGACTCGAATCTGGAGCTGCTGACTGCCGGGAAGACCTTAGCTGTCGGCGACTTGATTGTTACCGGGAGCGGTTCCAGGGTCAAATTGTTACTCGACGAAAGCAAGCTTCTGGTAACCATTCTGGAAGGCACAAAAGCGCGTATTACTCCTGAGGGCGCAGAGCTCATAGAAGGGTCTTCTACCAGTATTCAGGTAAAAGAATTGGAATTCCTCCACCCGCTTCCTCAATTAGGGGAACACTCCCGGCAAATAAGCGGAACATTTGTGATGAGGGGAGGGGAGCAGAATATCAGAATACTTAACTTAAGTAACACTTTTACCAGGAATTCGAGACCTGCTTTTTACTGGGAAAGCGACAATCCGGGTAATTTCCTGATCAGTCTGAAGCTGCTTCAGGTCAACGGAGAACTTAAACCGCTCTGGCAATCCCAGACCACTCTGGACAGCCTTCCTTTTCCTGAAAGACAGCCGCCGCTGGAGAATGGAAGGTCCTATCTATGGGACGTAAGGGATCTGTCCACTACCGATAAGATGACAACCGTCGAAGCCAGATTCTACCTTCTTTCGCACCAGGAGCAGCAGGCTCTGGAGAGCGAACTGGCACAGTTGGCGGATTTTTTAAGCGGCGATGAAGAAGATGAAATATCGGGGGCTTTTTTAAAGATGGAGTTACTCGAGAAATATCAATTGAATGATGAGTTGAAGAATTACGTAATAAATCTATTGATAACATATCCGGAAAATGAAGAGTTTAGAAAGATGATAAAATCCTTTTAAAGTCAATAAATTTGAGCCTTGCATCCGCTTTAAAAGGATTGCTGTGAATAAGAGTTCCCGTAGGCGGATTCGCCTTTCCGGCAATATTTTATCAAAAGAAAGTTCAGGTTTCGGTATAGAGAATATTCAATGAAAAAAAAGCTGCAGATCGAAAAGTTGTTACCCAACATTTTGTCCGCATTTATCCTCAATATTTTTTCTATTTTAATGGAGTCAATACTCAAAATCCCTGGGTTAATTTCCGGATGAACAACATAAGAAGACTGCTGCCCATCCGGGATGATGAACACCATTATACCGGGGGATTCGGCATTGTAATGCGCGACGGCTCGATTACCATCGATGCTGCCTGTAATATTTCCAAGTTCACCAAGGAGTTCCTGCTTTCTACCGTTTTCAGGTTCTAGACTGACCCGCAATGGATTTTTTCGGTTATAATCCGGACTCGCTTTTAACTATTGCCCGGTAGTATGAGAAAGATTAGTTTTATTATTATGGTGTTTTTCAATTCTGATGGTATTTCCCATGTTTCACTGAATGAGGTGAGGCGATGAGAAAGAACAGACCTAAGATCAGAGCGTTCCTTCTTTTTATCTTCCTGTTTGTTCCGGCTCTGTTACTCGCCCAGTGGTACAGGGACTATGAGGGCGCTCTGAAAAAAATCGAGGATGGGGAATACGAGGAGGCTTTGGAGAAAATCGACAAGGCTCTTGACAAAGAGAAGGAGCCGGGCCGCAAGCGGGCGCAGAGCACCCGCTTTATTTATTACTTCCCCTATCTGGTCCGCGGAAAGATTCTCTATTATCTGGGCCGCTATGAGGAAGCGGTGGCCCAGTTGGAAATCAGCCGGTCGAAAGAGGAAGTGTTACAAGAAGACCACGGCAAGCGGGAATGGCGCGAGTACAACAAGAGGGCCATTACCGAATGGATTTCCCAACTGATGGATGAGGGGATAAGATGGTTCAATCAGGGAGACTTCGAAAAATCCAGGCTTGGTTTCCGGAAGGTTCTCGAAGCTGAAAGCGAAAATGATATCGCCACCTTGTTTATTAAAATTATTGATGACATGCAGGCCGGCGATGTTAACAAGCTCAGGCTGGGCAGCAAGGCGGGATATGAGCTCGAACAAGGAAAGAAACTGTTTGCTGAAGGACGCTTCCAGGAGGCAATTATACAGTTTTCCATCTGCCTGGCACTTGATTCCACAACCACCGAGGCCGAAGTATTCAAGAAGAGAGCCGAATTAGAACTCGAGCAGATTCAAAAAAGACTTACCCAACAGGCCTCACTGTCAAAAGAGCAGCAGCAGAGACAGACTTTGATGGATACCCTGAATATAGGGCTTGCAGCCTATGCAGAAGGAGATTTCGACCGGGCCGAAACAGTGCTCGAATACGTGCTGAGCCGGGATGAGAACATTGCAGTGGCAAATGAATTTCTCAGACGCACACGTGCGGAACGAGAGGCAGCGGCTGCCAATACAGAAGAAGACCAGGCTATCCGCAGTGAATTCAGCCAGCTGAAAACCCGAATGGACTCGGTTAACCGAAACTCTAAGCAGAAAGAACAAACTATCTCCGTTCTGCAAACCCTTAATCTGGGACTTCAGGCGTTTTCCAGCAATGACTATGAAACCGCGGCCCGGACTCTCGAAAAGGTTCTGAGTGAGGACCCCTCGCTGGCTATCGCAAAAGAGTATCTGGAAAAGGCAAAGACTGCTCTGACAGAACCTCAAACCGTCCAGGTCAAGGAGGAGGATAAAAAAGAGCTCGATTCAAAAATTGGAAACCTTCAGGACCGACTATCGACCATTTCCAATGAGTCACGGGAGCAGCAGAGACAGATAGCTCTGCTGAGCAGGGTCAATAACGGCTTGCGGGCACTGTCCCGTAAGGATTATCAACACGCAATCTCGCTGTTCGAGGCGGTGCTGGAAGAAAATCCCTCCATGACTGAGGCCCGGGAATATCTTAAGATTGCACAGGATGCGATCACCACCAGTGAGGAAGATCAAGCGATCCGGCAGGAATCCGAAATCCTGAGAGCCCGAATGGATTCGGTGTCCAGGGTCAGCGGCCGCCGGCAGGAAACTGTGTCCTTACTGGAAAAGCTTAATGCAGGCCTTCTGGCTTTTGCCGACAATGATTACCCCAGAGCTGTGAGTCTGCTCGAACAGGTAACCGCCGAAGACCCTTCTAACAGGAAAGCTTCTGAATATCTGGAGAAAGCTCGCGAGGCTTCTTTGAAACCACAGGAAGCACAGGACGATCAAGAGAAGAAGAAACTCGATTCCGAGTTGAAATCACTTCAGGCGCAATTGACTGCTATCTCAGTGGAATCCCGGGAGCAGAATAATAAAATCTTCGTCTTAAAAAGGATGAACGAAGGGCTGAAAGCTCTTTCCAGGAAGGACTACGAGCGTGCCAAAGCGCTATTCACCATGGTTCTGCAGGATGACCCCTCCAAGACTGAAGCCCAAGATTATTTGAAACTTGCTGAAGAGGCTGCTGCCACAGCCGACAATGAAGTATCGGCACAGTCGAATATCGAGGAGAGGATAAAGTCCGAGCTACAAACCGGCACTGATTTACTGCTCTTTGGAAGCTACCAGGAAGCATTAGTGCATTTCAATGTGGTTCAGGCACTGGATCCGGGTAATAGCGCAGCTCTCAGGTATGCGGAGCAGGCCAAAAGGGATATGGAGAAGATCAACTTCCAGCGCAGGCTGCAGGATGAACAGAGCCCGGAACAAGCAGGTGAAAAACAGCAGCGTCTGGAGCAAATGAATAAGGTCCTTGTCCTGTTTTCAGGCAGAAAGTACAGCGAGGCCAAGGAAACCTTGAACAGTATGTTGGAAACCTATCCGGGCGACACTCAGATACAAGACCTGCTTACCGAATGCGAACGGGGCCTGGAGCGGGAGCGTGAACAGCGCCGTACCGAGGACATGCTGGTCGATTACCGTGACGGAGGCAAACGTTTGTTTAACCAGGGCGATTACCAGGAAGCCAAGGACAAGCTGGTAGTGGCTGCGGCTCTGGACCCGGAAAATGAAGAGATAAAGGCCCTGATCGCCCAGTGTGAAATCGAGCTTTCTGCAGGCAAAGCCACTGAGGAAGGCTCCTATTTCTATGTTTCATCCTTGCAAAAGGGTATGACTTTTTTGCACGGCACCGTGGAGCTGGACGGCGTAGCCTTCGATAAAAAGGGACTCTCCCAGGTAGACATAATCGTTAACGGCAGCACCATCGGGGCAACCAAGGCCGGTGACGCCGGCACTTCGCAAGAGGACGGCAAAAACCTGGCTTTCAAGCATAAAATAAGGCTCCAAGAAGGCTATAACAGGGTGGTCTTGCTTTCCCGGGGGGTTGACGGCAGGATCGACAGCACGGTGATCGATAGTGTAATGTACTATAGACCTCGGGGTACTATCTGGGCTGCCCTGATTGGAGTGGCCGACTACCTGAAAATACCTCAGCTGCACTATACGGTTAATGATGTTATGTCTATCAAGCAAATGCTGGTTGAAATGGGAGTACCTGAATCGAACATTTTTACCATTACCGATGCCCAGGTTACCTATCAGTCCATGAGAAAGCTGCTGGGAACCACACTCAAAAACAGGGTTCAGCCTGAAGATCAAGTTATTGTCTACTATTCCGGCCACGGTGCAACAGAAGCTGATCAGGCTAACAACAATGCAGATAACTTTGAAAAATATCTTCTGCCCTACGATGCCGACCCATATGATTATTACTCTACCAGCTACCCTATGTCGGAGGTGGCCAACATCTCACAGAGGCTTAATGTCGGACAGATATTTTTTATCATGGACGCCTGCTACAGCGGGGCCACGGGCAGCAAGAGCTTTTCCCAGGTTACCAGCGCAGCTACTTATTCAGATGATTTCATTCAGCGTCTCTCCAACCGGGCGGGAAGAGTCGTGATGACCGCCAGCGGCCCTAATGAACCGAGCCTGGAATGGGATCACCAAAAGCATGGAGTTTTTACTTTTTATCTGCTGCAAGGAATGGCAGGGGAAGCAGATCAACAGTATGGTAACCGTGACGGCAAAGTCTCGATTGTGGAACTGAACGAATATATTTCAAACAACGTCCGTAATACCACCAACGATAGACAGCATCCGACTTTCAAAGGGAATTTCAGCGGTACCATATATCTGGGCAAGATTGAAGGAGAATGATCATTAGAAACCCGCTGAATTGAATAGCTGGCGAATAGTAATAATCAAAAAAACCTTAACAATTGAAATAATTTTCTGACTGTGGGGCGGCTCGCGGGCTGTTCTATGATAACTTATTGATTTTTATGATATTTTGATAGGAATGTATACCTCTGAAGGGGGGCTATGAGTTTTTGAAAAGTTTCATTTTAGCTTGGATCTTATAATTGAAATCGCAGTTATTCGGCGATAAGTGAAAGACTTAAATTCAATTCAGACTGGGGAAAAATGGCTGATCAAAAACAAAATCAAAGCGGTCTCAAACTCCCTGATAAATATTTCCACTTGCTGATTGGACTCGTGCTAATCGGCCTGATAAGTCTGGGACAGTTGGGATTTCTGGGTGTCCTGGACTTGAAACTGCTTGATTTGTCGTTCAGTCTTAGGGGTCCGCGAGATCCCTCGGACAACCTGGTTATCATTGCCGTGGATGAAGAATCTTTCAGCAGAGCGGATGCACCATTGGCCCTCTGGAGCGGAAACTTCGCCAAAATATTAGAACGCCTGTCTAAAGCTGACGCCAGGGTCATAGGTTTCGATATGATCCAGACCAGATCGTTCGATGAATATAATTTGGAGAATAACCAACAGCTGCTGGAAGTCATTGATAATATCAATATCCGTGGGCTGCCGGGTTTGGCATTTGCCTATCTACCCACCAAAAACCTCTATCCTTATGAAGAGCTTCAGTATTTACTGATGGAGGCTGACGGACTGGGATACGCTAATTTTACCCTGGATAATGACAAGATAATAAGACGACAGCAGTTGTTTGCCACTGCTGAAGGTGGAATTATCCCTTCGTTGTCGCTGCTGGCAGCTTCAAAATTTCGGGAAATGGAGCCCGGCTCTTTTGTGGGTTTGAGTCCCGGTTCGGCGGATCATTCTCCCCGGATGCAGCAAGAAATTATTATTAATTTCAGGGGACCGGCAGAAACTTATCCAAGAATTTCTTTTTCCACGGCTCTGGAGAAAGCATCCTCTGGTGATCCGGCGTACTTTAAAGAGAATTTCGAAGG
>CAZSTM010000050.1:0-13663 GCA_964609635.1 uncultured Gemmatimonadales bacterium | reverse complement strand
AGCCCAGGTCAATCCCTTCAATTTTATTCACACGCGCCATGAGCTGCTCTACCGGGATCAGCGGGTGCGGGCGGTGGCCTCGGCCCTGCTGCTGGGGGCCCGGGAACAGCTCCCCCGTTGGGTGCGCGAGGACTTTATCACCAGCGGCACCATGCACGTGTTGGTGGTCTCCGGCCTTCACGTGGGCTTTATCGCCTGGGCCCTGTACCTGGTCTTTTCTTTGTTTCTCGGCCGCGGCTGGGCCTGTTCAATTACCGTTACTGCGGCGGTGTTTGTTTTCGCGCTGGTCTGCGGCGCCCGGCCCTCGGTGGTGCGGGCCTCGCTCATGTGCGCGGCTGTGCTGATCGCCCTGCCTCTTCAGCGCGAGAGGTTTTTACTCAATACCCTGGCCGCCGCGTTTTCAGTGATCCTGATTGTCCGCCCGGACTGGCTGGCAGATGTCGGTTTCCAGCTTTCGTTCGCTGCGGTGACAGGCATAGGCCTGCTGGTGCCCCGCCTGGAAAGGGTTTTCCGGGGACGGCCCTGGTGGAGTTACCGGCCGGCTCGTTACCTTGTCCAGCTAATGTTGGTCAGCCTCGCAGCCCAGGTCGCGGTAACCCCTCTGCTGGCCTATTACTTTTTGCGGGTCTCTCCGGTCGCCCTGGTTGCCAACCTGCTGATAGTGCCGCTGGCAGGGGCTGCGGTCATTACGGGGATGGCCGCCGACATCCTGGTCTTTGTCTCGGCTCCCGCGGCTTGGGCTGTCGCCTGGCTTTTCGACCTCTGGACAAATGCTCTGCTTTTTCTGGCGGGATTTTTCTCCTCGGTGCCGGGCGCCGGTTTCGAGGTCGGACCTTCGCACCTGTACGATATGGCCCTCTGGTGGCTGGCCGCCTTTTTAGCCGCCGCGGCTATAGCTGAGGCCAGGTACGTTATCCGCCTGGGACTGGTCTGCCTGCTCTGGCTTAACTTTCATTTATGGGCACCGGTTTTCGCTCCCACAGGCGAGGAGCTGCGGGTGAGGTTTCTGGACCTGGGCAACAAGGGCAATGCCGTAGTCCTGCATTCGCCGGAGGGAAAGGCTTTGCTGCTGGATTTTCGCGGCCCAGGCGCCGATATCACGGCCCGGGAGGTTGTCATACCTTATCTTGCCAGGTTTTGCAGCTCCAGGATCGACCGGCTGGTGCTGCGAAAGTGCAACCGTGCCGGGATAGCCGCTTGTTCATCGATCCTGGATCGGGTAGAGGCAGGTTCGCTGATGGTGCCTCCCGTAGCCAGCAAGGATCCTTTTTACCGGCATTTCCTTGAGCGCTGCCTCGCCCGTGGTGTGGTTGTCAGAGCGCCGGTGGCAAGCGATACACTTAAGCTGGGTAATGCTCTTCTGATATCTCCGGGTACCGGTGGATATCGTTACGATATCTCAGGCAGGCTGGAGAACATCCCACAGGCCGGCCTGCTGCAGCTTGTAGAGTATGAGGGCTGCCGGGTCCTGCTGGCCGGAGCGGTCGATGAGCACAGGCTGAGAACAGCGATGGAACATTTTGCGGATTCGCCTGAATGCCGGGCGGTGGAGTGGCCGGCAAGGCTATCAGAAGAGGCGCAAGATTGGCTGCCGGGCAGGCTGGTCGGCTCGCCCGGCGGGACGCTCACCGTAATTGCCGGTGCCGAAACCTATGAAAACCTTGAAAAGCTGGTATCGGCGAAAGCCGCCGCCGGAGAACGTTTGAGACGGCTTTCCACCGCGGTTCACGGTTCGATAGGTTTGAGTCTCAAGCGGGGAGGGGAGTTGACGGTGCGAACCGAGCGCAGGGCGGGGAGCGATGATTAGGATGATTTTAGAGGGGCGTTGAAAAAAAGATTTCAAACGCCCAGGGATAGAAATTTATGGCTTTTTTGGCTGTCAAGGGCATGTGAATGGGCCATTCGGCCCACCCTTGAGGGGCCATGTACCCATGACTTTGTATTTTTTCAACACGCTGCTGGATTTTTTAACCGGGGTTTGTAAGGGTCTGACAGTGACTCGACCTATTCCGCGACATCCTTTATCTTGTACTCTTCCTGGGTGGCCAGATCGATTTCATAGGGTTTAGCCACATCTTTACCGTCCGGACTCTTAAGCACGCGCACCAGCGGGCTGGCGATATTTTGCAGGTTATTTTTCACCACCACCGCTATTTCCCCGGTATTTAAAACTATCGTGGTTCCGACCGGGTAGCTGGCCACATGTTGGGCGAAAATTTTCAGCAGCTCGGGATCGAAATGGGTATTCTTGCCGAGGGAGAGATACTGCAATGCCGCGTGGGGGGGCAGTCTTCTTTTAAAGCTACGATCCGAAGTCAGGGCGTCGAACACATCGGCGATTGAGGTATAACGGCTGTAGATGTGAATGTTATTCCCGGAAAGGCCGTTGGGGTACCCGGTACCGTTGAAGTATTCCTGGTGCTGGAGAGGCACACAGGAGATTAGCGGTTTCATGTTGGACCTGTGCTGCAGGATTTCAAAGCCGATCTGGACGTGCTTTTTCATCAGGCGGAATTCTCCACCGGACAGCCGTCCCTGCTTTTTCACGATTTCGAGAGGAATGTGCGCCATGCCGATGTCGTGCAGCAGTGAGCCCATGGCCAGATCGCGCAGATCCATGGTGCTGAGCGTACCGGAGTTGGCAGCCGCCATTACGGTAAGCACGCTGACATTGACCGAGTGCAGAAAGGTGTAGTTATCAAAGCTTTTAAGATCGATCAGATCCACGATCTGAGTGTCGGAGCCGGTAAGGTCATCGACTATCTTATTGGCGATGCCGCTGATTTTGTTCTTGTCCAGGTTTGACTTTTCCGATTGGGCGCTTGCCCGTACGGACTCGAAAGTTTCGGAAACGGTGGATACGGCTTCTATGCGCGTCTTGTCGGAGATTACATCGTTGACCTCTATGTCCTCGTAGCCTTTTTCCTCGATGTAAACCGCGGTATATCCCATTTCTTTGAGGCGGTGCAAGTAGCGTGAGGTGACAGCTACCCCCGCTCCCAGAAGGAGCGTGCCTTTTTCGTTGAAAATCGCCCGGCCTAAAGTCTTACCCGGCTCGAGAGCATCCAGGGATATTAGTTTCATTCAACTTTCCTTCTGCTCGAGGTTTTTTCTAATGTCCATAAATTCTATTTGTTTTGGATCGTTTTGTCAAGCTGATTTTACGATTTATATGCAGTCATTGAAATTATTAGAATCCAGGTGTGCGAGCCCGGGACCGATGAGTTAATCTTGTAAGGTTACTTTTTAATTGTTATGCAATCGTTGAATATTTATATTTAAAAGCTAAACATTAACTTTACCGGAAAGAATAGTAAGCATGTCGGGACGGATACATCGACTGGATGAAACCACCAAGAACCTGATTGCAGCCGGCGAAGTGATCGAAAGGCCGGCCTCTGTGGTCAAGGAGTTGTTGGAGAACGCTCTGGATGCCGGAGCCAGGCGTATATCGGTCGAGATAGAGGGAGCGGGCAACCGGATGATCAGGGTGAGCGATGACGGGGAGGGCATGAATCACGAGGATGCCAAACTGGCCTTTTGCCGTCACGCCACCAGCAAGATCGCAGCAGCAGGCGATCTGAAGAATATCTCGACCCTGGGTTTCCGGGGCGAGGCCCTGCCGAGTATTGCCTCGGTAAGCCGCTTCGAGATGGTGACCTGCACCAGTGAGAACCCCTGCGGGACCCTGATCGTGGTCGAGGGCGGAAAAACCATCGAGGTTTCCGATTCTTCACGCGCGCCCGGTACGACCGCCACCGTGCGCAACCTGTTTTTCAACATTCCGGCCAGGCGGAAATTCCTCAAGTCCGACCAGACCGAGTTACGTCATATCAGCAGGGTGGTCACCTGCCTGGCTGTGGCCCAGATCGAAACCGGTTTCCGGCTGGTTCATGAGGGCCGTGAGCTGCTCTCGACGGCTCCTTGCAGCTCGGTTGCCGAGCGGGTAAAAGACATTTTCGGAACCAAGCGCGCCGGCAGGCTGCTGCCCGTTCTGTTTGAGCGCGGTGACATTATTGTGGGCGGGCTGATCGGCGCCCCGGATTCAATCGGCGGTTCCCGACCGGACCAGTACATGTTTATCAACCGACGTCCTTTCAGCAGCCGCGCTCTGATCCACGCGGTCCGTCAAGGCTACCAAAGCACTATTCCGGATTCCACCCAGCCCTCGTTCTTCCTCTTTCTGACTCTCAGGCCGGACCAGGTCGATGTCAATGTACACCCGGCCAAGCTCGAGGTGCGTTTCCGCGATGAAGGGCTGGTATTCGCGATAGTGCAAAACGCGGTAAAAAAGGGCTTGCGGCAGGAGGGAGCGGTGGCCGATTACGACTCGCAGGTAAGCGGAAAGCTGATATCCGTGGGAGGCACCGGAGAAAAATCTCCGGGAAGAGTCTCCGACAGTCTGGCCGGAGTTTTAAGGCCGAAAAGCGGCTTCCAGACCTCTTTTCTGATACCGATCTCCCCTGCGGCGATAAGCGGGGGCGAAATGCATCTGACCAAAGCGACCTTTCTCCACGGTGCCGGCAATCTGTCGCCGGATGCCGAATCCGCGACCGCCCGGCAGCCGGAACAGGACAAGACCGCGGAAGAATCCGAGGACCGAGCTGCTGCGCTGCCTTCCATCTGGCAGCTTCACGGAAAGTATATCTTCGTGGAAACCAAGAAAGGCTGCCTGATAATCGACCAGCACGCAGCCCACGAAAGGATTCTCTACGAGCAGATCCTGGCGGGTATCTCCGAGGGGAATATTCCCACCCAGCGTCTGCTGTTTCCGCTGACTGTCGAACTGTCCCCGGAGGAACATTCAGCGACCCTTGAGTTCGGGACGATCCTCGGACAAGCCGGTTTTGAGATAGAGGAGTTCGGCGGGCGGACAATTGTGGTGCGATCGGCTCCCGCGCTGAAAGGGATCGGTAACCTGGAGGATTATTTCAATCGGATGGTGCACGATCTTATCGCCGAGGGCCGGGGGGCCACCGGAACCGCCCACCAGTGTCTGGCCCGTTCGCTGGCCTGCCGCGCGGCGATCAAGTCCGGCCAAACGTTAAGCCCGGAGGAAATGAACGGTCTCATCGACCTACTTTTCGCCACTGAGCTGCCCTATGCAGATGTGCATGGCCGTAATACCATTGTCCAGCTTTCCCTGAGTGAGATCGACAAGAGGTTCGGCAGAAATTGATACCGTTATTGGTGCTGGCGGGCCCCACAGCCGCGGGTAAAACGGGCCTGGCAGTGGAACTGGCGAAATCTATGAAGGCGGAGGTTGTCTCCGCCGACTCACGCCAGATTTACCGCGGCCTGGATGTGGGCACCGCCAAGCCTTCCGCCCGACTGCGGGCCGAGACAGCGCATCACCTGATCGATTTCCTGGACCCGAGGCTTTCTTACAATGCCGGCAGTTTCGCACGCGATGCTGCGGCGGTGATCAGTAAACTGGCGGAAACAGGCAAAACCGCTTTGATCTGCGGCGGCACGGGATTTTACATCGAAGCGCTGCTCAACCCTTTGTTCGTGGAACCGCCGGTCGAGAGCCACCGCCAGGAAGAAATTCGCCGGGAGCTTAAACAGGCAGCCGCCGAGGACGGCTCGGCCGCACTCCATGCGAGACTGGTCGAGGTCGACCCTCAGAGCGCGAAACGCTTGCATCCGAACGACTTTCAGCGCGTAAGCCGCGCTCTGGAGTTGTACTACCTTTCCGGCCGGACAATGACCGAGCTGCTCGCAGCGCCCAAGCAGAAAAGCACATACCGGCCCTTTCAGGTGCTCCTTGACCCGCCCCGCGAGGTGCTCGAGCAGAATATCGCCGTGCGCAGCGAACATATGCTGGCCGGGGGATGGATCGAGGAAGTCGAAAGCCTTCTGGCCGGAGGACTGCCTGAGGGTGCTCCGGGATTGCAGAGTCTGGGATACGCGGAAGTTGTAGCGCACCTCAGAGGTAAACTGACCCGGAATGAGACCCTGGAGGCTGTAAAGCGTAAAACACGTCTATACGCCAAACGTCAGCGCACCTGGTTCAAAAGTCGCCCCTGCCGGTTGCGTCTGACAAAAATTCCGGTTAATATCGATGAGATTCTCTCTCTGTGGAAATCTTATCTGGAGCAACAGGATACTTAAGATTTGATCGGAGTTGCCGGTGATAAATCGAGCACCCTACGGGAAAGGTTCTTAAATTCCCTACTTATACCTAAAGTAAACTGTTGATTAAACGCGAAAACGGAGTCCGCCTTGAAAATCGGAATCACCTGTTATCCCACCTACGGAGGCAGTGGCGTGCTGGCCACCGAGTTGGGCAAGCAACTGGCCCAGCATGACCACGAAATTCATTTTATCACCTATGCACTGCCTTACCGGCTCAAGGGATACCATCGCAACATCTACTTCCACGAGGTTCTGATTAGCAACTACCCGGTTTTCGAGTACCAGCCTTACACCCTGTCCCTGGCCGTGAAGATGCATGAGGTGATTACCGAATACGGCCTGGATTTGCTTCACCTGCATTACGCCATCCCCCATGCCACCAGTGCCTGGATCGCCAAACAGATGCTGGGTGAGCAGCAGGACTCGATTCGGCTGATTACCACCCTGCACGGCACCGATATTACACTAGTGGGGCAGGAGGAGAGTTTCAAGAGTATCACGCGTTTCAGCATCGAGCAATCAGACGGAATAACTGCGGTAAGCCAATATTTACGCGATCAGACACTGAAAACATTCAAGGTCAATAAACCCATCGAAGTCATCCCGAACTTCGTGGATACCGAGGTGTTCAAACGTAAGGAGGGTCTTGCCGCCTTCCGGTCCCAGCTGTCGTCTAAAGACGAGAAAGTAATCATGCACATCTCCAACATGAGGCCTTTAAAACGGTTGCAGGATGTGGTGGGGGTTTTCGCCCGGGTGGCCGATAAAGTCAATGCGCTCCTGGTTCTGGTGGGTGATGGGCCGGAAAGGGCGGGAGCCCACCAACTGGCCGAAAAGCTGGGTGTGATCGATCGCTGTATCTTTCTCGGGGCCCAGGAGTCGATCGAATGTCTGATCAACTGCGCCGATGTGGTTTTGCAGCCCTCGGCCTCGGAAAGTTTCGGCCTGTCCATCCTGGAAGCCTTATCCACCGGAGTACCGGTGGTGGCTACCCGCTGCGGCGGCCCGGAAGAAGTAGTGCTGCACGGTGAGTGCGGCTTTCTCTCCGAAGTGGGAGATGTAGAAGAGATGGCGGAAAATTGCCTTCGCCTGCTGACTGATGACGAGCTCTACGGCAGGTTCAGCCGAAAGGCCAGAGAACATGCGGTCGCTAACTACAATATCAGCAAAATAACCGGCATTTACGAAAATTTCTATCACTCGATTCTGGAACAAGGCTCTTAAAAAAGGAGGGGAATTTGGGGGCCGGCCCACCGGTTTTCAGCGATCATACCCTGCAAATCATACGCTCCGCCCTGGAAGAGGATATCGGCAGCGGGGATTACACCACTTTATGGTCGGTGCCGGAGGATCACACGAGCAGGGCGCGTATTATCTCCCGCGCCGGTGGGGTTATCGCCGGCATACCGGTTCTCGCATACCTGCTCGACCGGTTCAATCCGGCCCCGGTTATGGAATCCGCGGTCCCTGACGGGCAGACTGTCTCGGCAGGACAGGTGGTTGCCGAAATCAGAGGAAAAACCCATGCCGTTCTTATGCTCGAGCGCACCATGCTCAATTTCCTTCAGCGGCTCTCCGGGGTGGCCACCTTGACCAGCAGGTTTGTCGATCAAGTGGAGGGAAGCGGTGTTAAAATCCTGGACACCCGCAAGACCTCGCCGGGGCTGAGGGAATTGGACAAGTACGCGGTGGCTGTCGGCGGCGGCTCGAACCATCGCAGCGGCCTCTACGATTACGTGCTGCTCAAGGAAAACCATATCACCGCAGCGGGAGGAATTACCAAGGCAGTAGCGGCCGTTAAAAAAGCCAATGATCTCGACCTGCCGGTAGAGGTCGAGGTGCGCACCCTGGATGAATTGACCGAGGCCCTGGAAGCGGAGGTCTCCAGGATCATGCTGGATAATATGACTGTCGAACAGATGAAAATAGCCGTGGAAATGATCCGCGGCTACAAGTCGGGACCAATCCCGGAGATAGAGGCCAGTGGGGATGTAAACCTGCGCAATGTAGCCGAGATAGCCGGCACCGGGGTGGATTTTATTTCCGTGGGCGCGATCACCCATTCTTCCGGTATTCTGAACTTTACCATGCTTATCAAACCGGAAGACTAGTACTCTGTCAAGTTAGAAATGCATGGTAACTTGAACAGATGAAACGACTGAGATTTTGCGAACCTGCAAAAACAGACTATAGGCTATAGGCTGTGGGCTGTAGGTCCCCACACACTACCGCCGGTGCGTAAGAAAACATGGGGCTTGGGCAGGGTTGCCCTATAGCCTGCAGCCTACAGCCTTTTTCCTCATAGCCTGTAGAACATGAATAGATCGGTTAAAAATTCTTCCCTTCAAAACTAACTTGACAGAGCACCAGTGTTTTGACAAAGACAGGGACAGCCGCAGACTTGCGCGGCTTTAATCGCAACACGGCACAGAGGCACACAGGAACAAAGAAAAAGTCAGAACCGAAGCGCGGCGAACCGAAGCCATGCATAGCATGGCACATCCGCGCCTCTTTTGCTCTTACGCGCATCATTCTTACTTTTATTTTCATGCTTTGTTGTTTTTTCATTGCGGACATGATCGTTACCAACCATGTCGGTCTCCGAACTCGAAAAGAGACTGGTGGCGGTTCTCAAGGCTAACCGCAATCGCTACCTGAATGAAAGTTCCCTGCTGGATGAGCACGGACTTCGTGGGGTGGCGGATACCAGCACCGAGTGTGGACACGATCTGTCACGTGCCATGGAAGTTCTGCGGATGCAGGGCTATGAGATAGATGGAGATGAGATCCGAGGCTGGTGCCTGGTAAAAGTCCCGGACATCCTCAATTACCTGGAGATCGAAAGCAGCCTGACAACTACTTTTCTGGGCCGGAGCCTGTTTGCTTACCGGATCATCGGTTCAACCAGCAATGCCGCCAAAATGCTGGCCAAGGCCGGTGCTCCGGATGGATCGCTTCTGGTGGCGGAGGAGCAGTCGGGCGGCCGGGGACGCTTTGAAAACACCTGGTATTCACCACCCGCTGTGGGCATCTGGGCCAGCCTGATCCTTCGTCCGGGAATCCATCCGGCGCAGGTGGGTCTGTTGAGTCTTTTGTGCGCATTCAGCATTTGTCTTGCGGTTGAAGAACAAATCGGGCTTAAACCGAAGCTGAAGTGGCCGAATGACCTGTACCTGGGCGAGGGTAAATTCGCCGGTGTCCTCTGCGAGTCCGGCATGCAGGCCGACAGGCTCAAGTATGTAATCCTGGGTTTCGGGGTTAATGTCAATAATGAAACCTTCCCCGGAAATTTAAACGAAACCGCTACCAGCCTGAAAATAGCCGCCGCCGGAGAGCATATTGATCGGGTAAGTCTGTTCCGGAATATCCTTGATAAACTGGAAGAAGGTTATTTTAAACTGCTGACCGATGGCTTCTCTTTTTTTCTTCCGCGGGTTCAGGTGCGCGACTACCTGCGCGATCGTCGGGTCAAGGTCCAAATCGCCGATGGAGAGACGGTCGATGGTATAGCCCGGGGGATCGATGAAAACGGCGCTCTGCTGTTGGAGACCCCGGACCGGAAAAATCTGAAAGCAATCGCACAGGGCAGGGTGATCGAATGTTGAGCAGGCTGTAGCCTGCAGCCCACAGCCTATAGCCTACAGCCTAACCTGCAGGAGGACCGGCATGATACTGGCAGCGGATATCGGCAACACCAATATAGTCCTGGGTCTCTATGAGGGATGGGATCTCGTCCACCACTGGCGTATTCGCAGCAGTGTCTCCCGTACGGTCGATGACTACGGGCATCTGGTCTGCCAGATGATCGATCGCGCGGTCGGCCCCGGCAAAGTCGAAGGGGTGGTGCTCGGCTCGGTGGTCCCGAGTCTGACCTATGTTTTCCAGAAACTTTCCCACCGCTACTTCGAGCACAACCCGTACCTGGTGCACGGACGGGCCGAGTTGGGAATAACCTTTGAGGTCGAATCTCCACTGGAACTGATCGGAGCCGACCGCATCGCCAATACCCTGGCGGTCAAGGAACGGTATAAGTCGGACAGCATAGTGGTTGACTTGGGAACCGCCACCACTTTCGATCTTATTACCGCCCAAGGACATTATCTGGGAGGGGTAATCGCTCCCGGAATATTCACCTGTGCTGAATCACTGGTAAAAAAGGCGGCCATGCTGCACCGGGTGGAAATCGAGGTGCCGGAACATATTATCGGTAAGAATACCGAAACCATGATACAGTCGGGCATCTTCTTCGGCGCGGTCAGCCAGATCGATGGAATAGTTGAAAAAATCAAGGAAGATTGGGGAGTAGCCTGCCAGGTTATCGCTACCGGCGGTTTTGTCAATATGCTTGCCAAGTATAGCCGACAATTCGATACCGTTGACCCGAATTTGACCCTCGACGGCTTGCGGATAGCATACGAAAAGCTGGCAAAAGCTTAAGAAATAATTTCACCTTATTGTGGGAGAAAGAGCCAATTTATAGCAATAGTATGAGATTAAGAATCATTTTTAAAGACTCTATCTAAAGGAAACGTAACATTTTATATTATTTCCGAGTTACATGAATAATAAGAAATCAAAGAACTCCACTGCCGCTATGTCTTTATAAACAACTAATTAGAAGATACTGAACAATAAAATCAAACTTGACAATATAGGAATGATAGGGTAGAATTATTAAATCTATATTTTATGTTTTTATTTTGACACTTGTTCAATAAAGGAGGTAGCGGCTTATGAAATTTTAGGAGGTCCGAGATGAGTGATCATCTTTTTCGAAGTACAAGGTTTTTTTTCAAAGGAGATATCTATGCCTAAAAACGGTAGATTTTTTCTGCTGCTGTTCCTGATGTTGGCCTTGAGCGCAGGTACTGCCATGGCCCAAACATACGGGAAAATCGAGGGCGTGGTACGCAACAAGGATACCGGGGCTCCCATGGGCGGGGTCCAGGTTGTCGTTGAGGGTACTCGCCTGGGCAATGTTACTAATGAGGATGGATACTATTTCATCCTGAATGTGCCGGTGGGTTTAAGGATCGTCAAATTTTCTTTTACCGGTTTCAAGCCGGTTAACGTTGTCGATGTCCGAATGACCGCCGGTAATACAATTACGGTTGACGCCCAGATGTCCGCCCAGGTGGTTGGACTGGAGGCTGTCGTCATCGAGGGTGAGGCAGCGCCTCTGATGACGCGCACAAACGTGCAGACCCGCCAGGACCTGGAATCGGATGCCATCAACTCCACTCCGGCCGACGCTCTGGAGGACCTGCTGGTCCTGCAGGCGGGCGTGGTGGTGGATGAATCCGGCAACTACAGCTTACGTGGAGGCCGTGAAGGCGAGGAGGCCCTCTATGTAGACGGCGTTCTGGCAAAGGCCCAGAACGAGCTGCAGGGAAACAATTACCGGGGTGTAGTGGATGACGATGCCGCCGGCGAGATCAACCCGCTGGTCGTGGGCGATGACGCCATGGAAGAGGTTTCGCTGATAACCGGCGGCTTCCAGGCCGAGTTCGGCAACGCACAAGCCGGTCTTATCAATATTGTCACCAAGGAAGGCGGAACCCAGTTGGCCGGCCGCCTGCAGTTTATGACCGACCAGGCCAATCCACGCAACATGGACTACGGGTTCAACCACCTGGAAGGCAGTGTCGGCGGGCCGATTTACAGCAACAAGCTGACTTTCTTCGCTACCGGCAGTATTCGCGGCATGGCCGATGCTTTCCCGCGCTTGAGCGGGGACAAGGGCGGGTTCCGCGGTATTAGCCAGCAGTTCATTGATGAGCTAAACCGCGACCTGGGCTCGATCGGCGTGGTCAAGGACGGCATTGCCGACCGCTCCGATGCCATCGATCCCTTGACCGTCAATTCTTTCGCCAATTATTCCTTGATCACCCAGTCGCCCGAGCTGGGCTACGGCGTGGTCAACGAAGACGGGACGATTACCCGCGGGTTTACCCGCAGCGACGGGATCGAGTTCCGCTACCTGGCCCAGAACATGTTGATTGCCGATCCGTCGGACGTGACTGATGATGGCGTCTTACGTTCCGGCGCACAGCCGCTGATCCAGATCGACCCGACCACCGGCAACCTTTTTACCATGGTTGACGGCGTCGCCTCGAGTTCTCCGGACGACCTGGAGGCAGCCTTTGCCGGCGGAGTGGCGGTACCCAACCC
Source organism: uncultured Gemmatimonadales bacterium (assembly GCA_964609635.1). Lineage (GTDB taxonomy): Bacteria > Gemmatimonadota > Glassbacteria > GWA2-58-10 > GWA2-58-10 > JAFGTO01. The sequence continues at coordinate 1,354 of CAZSTM010000050.1, read as the reverse complement.
GGATTATCCGGGACCCTGGTACTCCTCCAACCCGGTCCGTCTGCCCGGTAACTGGAAGGACATCTACGCGGCCTCGTTCAAGACCACCTTCACGCCGCTGGAGAGCATGAAGCTTCTGGCGGCCTACCACCGCAGCCGCAGCCAGCGCCAGTTCTACGATCATGCCTACCTTTTCGGCAAACCGGAGCGCTTCAACATAGCCCGGCGCTGGAACACCGATATAGCGCTGGTAGGCGCGGACTGGAAACTCTACCAGAGCAGCCGGCGCAGCCTGAACCTGCAGGCGCGTATCTCTCGTTTCAAGAACGAGTTGGACGGCGGCGTTATGTACCGCGAAGATGCCCTGGACCGTAACACCTTCATGGGGTTCGGCTCGGCCGTCCATTTCTATGACGAGAACGAGACCGACCGCTACATGCTTTACTCTGCGAAAAGCAACGAGGGATTCGCCGACGACAGGCTGGAGCCCGAAGCGCTCCGCCCGAACCTGGAACGCAGCTTCGAGTGGCCTACCGAAGAATCGACGCCTAACCAGATTTTCGGCTCCAAGGTTCCCACCAGAGTCGGGGAGCGGAGCGACCGCTTCTACTTCCGCCATTTCATAAACAGCGGCGTAACCGCCGGGCTGGTCAACGACACGGAGACGCGCTGGGCATTCAAGCTCGACATGGACGGCCAGCTCGACCGCTACAACCGGGTCAAGTTCGGCTTCGAAACCCTGCGCTGGGATGTCACTGAGTTCAGCCATACTTATCACGGGGAAGTCTTCGATGATGAATATGTGGCCGAGCCGCGCACTCTAAGCTTCTACGGTCAGGACCGGATGGATTTCGGCGACCTGGTCATCGACCTCGGCATCCGCTACGACCGCTTTGATGTGAATAAGTCAATGCCGTTTATTATCGGGCAGAACCTCCACGATGATATTAATGACGATCGTATGTTCGAGCCCGATCCGGAGAACCACTGGAGCCCGCGCATCGGTGTGTCGCACCCGGTAACCGACAAGACTCAGGTGCGGCTTTCCTACGGTCACTTCTATCAGATCCCGGCCTTCGAAATGCTGTATGCCGGGAGCGAGCGGGATTTCATGCAGGACGCAGGGAGTAACCCGAACGTGATTCAGGGCAACGCTCTTCTGGGCATGAGCCAGACCATCCAGTTCGAGGCGGGTTTCACCGCGCTGTTGGGCGAAAACCTGGTGATGGATTTCGTGGGCTACAACCGCGAGATCCACGGTAACTTCGGTTACCGGTTGACAAGCAGCGATGACCTTCGAACGATGTCCGGAGTGGACCCAGATTACGTGATCCGCGCCGAAGCCACAATGCGTATACCCGCGAACCAGGACTTC